>NZ_BAAHCA010000362.1:0-4602 GCF_054776295.1 Streptomyces sparsus | reverse complement strand
CCTGCGGCCTCACCGTGACGCGGCCTCAGCGGGGAGTGCCCGCGCGGTCGGAGGCGGGCCAGACGTAGGGCAGGTCGGCGGGCACACCGGGGAAGAGCGGGCGGTAGTGGTCCGGATCCTTGCGTACGAGCGCCGAGCGGTGGCTCAGATGGAAGTCCTCGTCGCCCAGCCAGGGCGGCAGCTCCCCGGCCGCCGCCAGCGCCGGCCCGGTGCGGACGTCGGCGGGGTGCCCGGCCTGCGCCAGCTCGCCCCGCAGCCGCACCGCACAGGTGTCGGCCCGGCCGGTCTCCGTCCAGACCTCGCAGATGTCGAGGCCGTAGCGCACCAGGGCCTCCTCGTAGCCGGTCCACATGCGCACGGCGGGGTGGTGGCGCCAGCCGTACCCGGCGACGGTGAGGCCGCGCAGCACCTGGAGCGCCTCGACCCGCTGCTTGCCGAGCCGGCGCGCGTCGAGTGCCCGGGCGCTCGCCGGGAAGTCCGCGTACGGCAGGAACGTCTGCATAGCCCGTTCCTACCGCGGGCCCTCCGCTGCCGCCCGCGGAGCTGACCCGGACGCCGCAGGCCGGGCACACGTGCCGCGCCCCGGGGGTCACCCCAGGAAGCTCAGCCGCACCTGGCGGTCCGGGTTGTCCTGGTTGGTGTCGACGAGGCAGACCGACTGCCAGGTGCCCAGTTCCAGTCGGCCGTCGAGTACCGGCAGGGTGGCGTGCGGCGGGACGAGGGCGGGCAGGACGTGGTCGCGGCCGTGGCCGGGGCTGCCGTGCCGGTGCTGCCAGCGGTCGTCGGGCGGCAGCAGCTCCCTCAGCGCGGCGAGCAGATCGTTGTCGCTGCCGGCTCCGGTCTCCAGGACGGCGACGCCCGCCGTGGCATGGGGGACGAAGACGTTCAGCAGTCCGTCCCGCCCGGTGGCGACCTCCCGGAGGAAGGACACGCAGTGCCGGGTGACGTCGAGCACGGTCTCGTCGGAGCCGGTGGTGAGGTCGATGACGTGGGTGCTGAAACGATCGCTCATGGATCCATCCTGCCCGGCTCCCCGGGAAGCGCAACGAGCCCCCCGGTGTTGCTTGAAGCATGAACAACGTGGAGGTCGTGGTCATCGGAGGCGGCCAGGCCGGCCTGTCCAGCGCCTACCACCTGCGACGGGCCGGTTTCACGCCGGGCGAGGGCTTCGTGGTGCTGGACCACTCGCCGCGCCCGGGCGGCGCCTGGCAGTTCCGCTGGCCGACCCTGACGTACGGCAAGGTGCACGGCATGCACGCCCTCCCGGGCATGGAGCTCACCGGCGCGGACGACGACCGTCCGTCCTCCGCGGTGATCGGCGAGTACTTCGCCCGTTACGAGGCCGCCTTCGGCCTGCCGGTACTGCGGCCGGTGGACGTGTCGGCGGTGCGGCCCGCGCCGGACGGGCGGCTGCGGGTGGAGTCCTCGGCGGGCACCTGGTCGGCGCGCGCCCTGGTCAACGCCACCGGCACCTGGGACCGGCCCTTCTGGCCGGCCGTACCCGGCGCCGGCTCGTTCCGCGGACGGCAACTGCACACCGCGGGGTATCCCGGGCCGGAGTCGTTCGCCGGCCGGCGGGTCGTGGTGGTGGGCGGTGGCACGTCGGCGGTGCAGCACCTCCTGGAGATCGCCGAGGTGGCCGAGCGGACCTTCTGGGTGACACGCCGCCCGCCGGTGTTCCGGGAGGGCCCGTTCGGTGCGGAGCAGGGCCGCGACGCGGTGGCCAGGGTGGAGCAGCGGGTGCGGCGCGGCCTGCCGCCGCGCAGTGTGGTGTCGGTGACGGGGCTGCCCATGACCGACGCCATGCGGGCGGCCCGCGAGCGCGGCGTGCTGGACCGCATGCCGATGTTCGACCGGCTCACCCCTCAGGGCGTCGAGTGGAACGGCGGGCGACGGGTGGCGGCCGACGTCGTGGTGTGGGCGACCGGGTTCCGACCGGTGATCGACCACCTGGCGCCGCTGCGGCTGCGGGAGCCCGGCGGCGGCGTGCGACTGGACGGCACCCGCGTCACGCGGGACCCGCGGGTGCACCTGGTCGGCTACGGCCCGTCCGCGAGCACGATCGGCGCGAACCGTGCCGGCCGGTCGGCCGCCAGGGACCTGCTCGAACTGCTCCGCTCCGGGGCCGCCGTCCCCGAACAGGCGGGCGGGCGATCGCCCGAACGTGTGGGCGGCACGGAATCGGTTGCCGGTCAGCCGTGTGGCGCACGATGCTAACGGTGCGCAAGCGACGGGCTGCAGACCGCGACTGCGCACCCCGTCCGATGTCCCCATGACGTGGCGGGGCCTGTCCCACGGAACAACACCAGGAGAAGTACCCATGGATCTGCTGACCAGTCTGCTCGCCGGCGTCATCCACTTCGTCGGCTGGCTCGTCTGACGCATCCGCACACGACGCCGCCCCTCCCCGTCCCAGGGAGGGGCGGCGTCGTCGCGTGCGCGCCCGTGCACTCCGCACCCGCACGGCAGGCCGGCCCTTCCCGAAAGAATCCAGCCCCTCCGACAGAACCGGCCCTTCTTGCGGCAGTTACTGCATCTTCTTGCAGAGACGGGAGACTGAGGACACATCACCTTCCGCCACCTCAAGGAGAAGACATGTCCACCACCCGCATACGCCTTGCCGGAACCGCCGCACTCGGGGCGCTGATCGTGACCGCGCCGGCGGCGACCGCCGCCGGCCCCGCCCACGCCGCTGAGCCCGAACCCACCCGCGCGACGGGCCACTTCACCGAGGCGGAGAGCGAGCACACCGTCCCACCGCCGTGCGTGTCCGTCGCGGCGGGTTGGCGCTACACCTTCGTCACCAACGACTGCGACCAGCCGGTGAGCATCCACGTGCACTACGCCGACGAATCCCCCGGCCCGTGCCGCACCGTCACCCCCGGCATGACCGCCACCTTCCCCGGCTACGGGCCCGGTGAGTACCGCCCGCCGCGGGTCGGCGTCTGCTGACGACGCCTCGGTGACATCCGCCCACCGGGCGACGCCGTACCGCGAGGCTCCACGACAGTGCCGCGGGCAGCGTCGCGGACGGCCGCTCGGCGAGTGGTCCACAGGGACCGCGGGTACGCAGCCACCACCACGGAACGCCACCTGTGGACCGCTTGCCGAACGCCGTGGCACGCCCGGCGCCGTACTGCGTCCTGCACACGAAGGACGCAGTGACCCGCTGTTGTTCTTCCCGCGGCCGTGAGGCGTCCCGCCCCTCTCCACCGTGACTGGTGCGGACTCCACCGAAGAAAGCCGCCGTTCTTCCGGAGCCTGCCGGAGAAGTCGACGCCCGACTGGAGACCGGCGGACGAACCGTCGCCGTGCCCGGCCGGGAACGTCCGGGCACGGCCAATCGGCAACGCAGTTGAGCAGGTTGCCTCCTGCGCCCGTATGCGTGGTCAGAAGGAGCGCGCGGGTGCGCTTTCCCCACAGGAGGTCAGTTCTTTGAGCCACCGACGAGTGAACACACGCACCGGAGTCGCCGCGGGAGCAGCCGCCGTGGCCATCGTGGGCGCGGCGATCCTGCTCCCGCACGCGCAGGCCGGCCAGAACCAGCCGTCCGGGCCGCAGGCACTGAGCCAGCCGGAGGCCGCCGCGCTCGGCGCCGAACTCGCCGACGGACTGGGCGAGTCCGCCGCCGGCTGGTACTTCGACGGCGACGCGGACCGGCTGGTGATGAACGTGACCGACGCGCGGGCCGCCGAGCAGGCCCGCGAGCAGGGCGCGCAGCCCAGACTGGTCGGGAACACCATGGCCGAGCTGCGCGCCACCACCGGCACACTGCGCGAGCAGGCCCGCGTCCCCGGCACGGCCTGGTCCGTCGACCCGCGCAGCAACAGGGTCGTCGTCGTCGCGGACAGCACCGTCACCGGCGCCTCCTGGAACCGGCTGACGTCGGTGACCGAGCAGCTGGGCGACTCGGTCACCGTCAAGCGGGCCGCCGGCGAGTTCAAGCCCTTCGCCGACGGCGGTGACGCCATCTTCGGCGGCGGCTCCCGCTGCTCGCTCGGCTTCAACGTCACGGTCAACGGCGCCAAGGCCTTCCTGACCGCGGGACACTGCGGTGAGGTGGGCCAGACCTGGACCGCCGACCAGGGCGGCGACGCCCCGCTGGGCACCACCGTCGTGTCGCAGTTCCCCGGCGCGGACTTCTCCCTCGTCGGCTACGACGACCAGAACGCCGACGCGCCGAGCACGGTCGACCTGAAGAACGGCGACGTGCAGCCCATCAGCAGGGCGGAGGAGGCGTCCGTGGGCATGCCGGTGCAGCGCAGCGGCAGCACCACCGGGCTGAGCCAGGGAACGGTGACGGGCCTCAACGCCACCGTCAACTACGGCAACGGCGACATCGTCGACGGGCTGATCCAGACCGACGTGTGCGCCGAACCCGGCGACAGCGGCGGCGCGATGTTCTCCGGTGACGCCGCGGTGGGCCTGACCTCCGGCGGCAGCGGCGACTGCACCAACGGCGGTGTCACCTTCTTCCAGCCGGTCACCACGGCGCTCGCCGCCGTCGACGGCCGGATAGGCGGCGGCAACTGAGCCACCCGGCGGTGAGCGGGGCCGGCGGTCACCGGGCGGTGAGCGGGGCCGGCGGTCCGGCTCGCCCCC
>NZ_BAAHCA010000361.1:0-4603 GCF_054776295.1 Streptomyces sparsus | reverse complement strand
GATCGGCAGAGCACACGTCTTAACTCCTCCGCGCATCCGGCACCGCCTCCGTTGCGCACCTGCGACGGCTGCGACCGCGCGATCCGTTCGGCCACTCCGGGTGAGCGCTGTCGCGACTGCCGGGACGCCGAACCCGCCCCGGCGGAAGGCCGGTCCGGGGCCCGGCCCCGGTAGCCCCGCGCGGGAGGGCGCGAGTAACCCGCCGCCTCCCCTACGCCCACGCCCGGCCCGCCTGCCCGCGGGCATTCCGGTGGGTACGTGGCCGGGGCGGGAGTGGCTCAGGCTTTCGGGTGACGGTGCACGTGTCTGGACGGGCCCGCCACGGCGCTTGCCCTGCCGTCCGCTTGTGCCCGTGCGCACAAAGCAGTTGATCGAGTACGCAGGGTCAACGCCCGGTGTGCGCCGCGCCGGTGGTCGGTGTCTCCGCCTAGCACGTTCGGATGTCCATTGCGAACTTGCATGGTTAGGCAAGCCTTTGTTAAACGAGCGGCGCTGTGGCCTGCGCACGAGCGGCGGAAAACTACGTTCGGTAGCCGATTGCGGGCTTCGCGTATGAAGATCCGTGCACTCGCCAACCGCAAGTGGATCAGCTGGTGTTGAAGATCACAAAGTCGGTGCGGTACCCCGTGTCGCATGTCACAGAGGTGTCGGCATAGTATGCAGTCCGCTCGGGCTTGTGAACTGCCTCACAATTGCACGATCTCTGCAACCGCAAGAGGTGGCGCACTCGCTCGCAGCGGACCCAGCTAGTCAGCGGCGACTGGAAGGAGCGAGGTGCGGTGAACGCCTACGTGCCCATCCTCGTGCTCGGAGCCCTCGGGGCGGCCTTCGCGGTGTTCTCCGTGGTGATGGCCTCGATCATCGGCCCCAAGCGCTACAACCGCGCCAAGCTCGAGGCGTACGAGTGCGGCATCGAGCCCACTCCCATGCCCGCCGGTGGCGGTCGTTTCCCGGTGAAGTACTACATCACGGCGATGCTCTTCATCGTCTTCGACGTGGAGATCGTCTTCCTCTACCCGTGGGCCGTCCACTTCGACGCCCTCGGCATGTTCGGCCTCGTCCAGATGCTGATCTTCGTCGGCCTGATCGGCGTCGCCTACGCCTACGACTGGCGCCGGGGCGGACTGGAGTGGGACTGACCGGAACCGGACCCCGGGCCGCCCACCAGGCCCGACACACGCCACCCGCCGATCAGAGATAGGGGCGACACCAGATGGGAATCGAGGAGAAGCTGCCGAGCGGCTTCCTGCTCACAACGGTTGAGAACGCCGCCGGCTGGGTGCGCAAGTCATCCGTCTTCCCGGCCACGTTCGGCCTCGCCTGCTGCGCCATCGAGATGATGACCACCGGTGCCGGCCGCTACGACCTGGCCCGCTTCGGCATGGAGGTCTTCCGCGGTTCCCCGCGCCAGGCCGACCTGATGATCGTCGCCGGGCGCGTCAGCCAGAAGATGGCGCCGGTGCTGCGGCAGGTCTACGACCAGATGCCGAACCCCAAGTGGGTCATCTCGATGGGTGTCTGCGCCTCGTCGGGCGGCATGTTCAACAACTACGCGATCGTGCAGGGCGTCGACCACATCGTGCCGGTCGACATCTACCTGCCGGGCTGCCCGCCGCGCCCCGAGATGCTGCTGGACGCCATCCTCAAACTGCACGAGAAGATCCGCGAGGAGAAGCTCGGCGTGAACCGCGAGCAGGCGGCCCGCGAGGCGGAGGAAGCAGCACGCAAGGCGCTTCCGACGATCGAGATGAAGGGGCTGCTGCGGTGAGCGACGCGAACGCCGACAAGAACCGGAAGCCGGCCGACGCCCCGGAGGACAAGAAGCCGGAGGCCGGCAAGCCGACGGACAGCAAGCCGGGGGACGGCAAGGCGCCCGCCGGCGAGCCCGCCAACCCGGCGCCGGACTCCCGCGACCAGCACGACGCCGGCGTCAGCCGGGAGGAACTGCCCACCCAGCGCGCGGAGGCCGGCGAGGTCATCGACGTGCGGCGCGGCATGTTCGGCGCGTCCACCGGCGGTGACACCTCCGGCTACGGCGGCCTGGTCCGCACGATCCGGCTGCCCGGGGCCAGTGCCCGCCCCTACGGCTCGTACTTCGACGAGGTCGCCGACGAACTCGAAGGAGCCCTGGAGGAACAGGGGCTGCTGGCGGACAACGCCATCGAGAAGACGGTCGTCGACCGCGACGAGCTGACGTTCCACATCGCCCGCGAGCACCTGCTGATCGTCTGCCGCACGCTGCGCGACGACCCCGCGCTGCGGTTCGAGTACTGCTCGGGCGTGAGCGGCGTGCACTACCCCGGTGACAAGGGGCGCGAGCTGCACGCCGTCTACCACCTGCGCTCCTACACCCACAACCGGATCATCCGGCTGGAGGTGTCGGTGCCGGACGCGGACCCGCACCTGCCCTCGATCGTCGAGGTCTACCCGACGAACGACTGGCACGAGCGGGAGGCCTTCGACTTCTTCGGCCTGATCTTCGACGGCCACCCGGCGCTCACCCGGATCATGATGCCCGACGACTGGCAGGGCTTCCCGCAGCGCAAGGACTACCCGCTCGGCGGCATTCCCGTCGAGTACAAGGGCGCCCAGATCCCGGCTCCCGACCAGCGGAGGTCGTACAGCTAATGAGCAACACCTCGCAGGCCGCCACCCCGACGGCCAGTACCCGAGAGACGACCGAGGGCACCGTCTACACCGTCAGCGGCGGAGACTGGGACGAGGTCGCCGCCGCCGCGGCCAGGACCGACGACGAGCGCATCATCGTCAACATGGGCCCCCAGCACCCCTCCACCCACGGGGTGCTGCGGCTCATCCTGGAGATCGACGGCGAGACGGTCACCGAGGCCCGCTGCGGCATCGGCTACCTGCACACCGGCATCGAGAAGAACCTCGAGTACCGCACGTGGACGCAGGGCACGACCTTCGTGACGCGGATGGACTACCTCACGCCGTTCTTCAACGAGGCGGCGTACTGCCTCGCGGTGGAGAAGCTGCTCGGCATCGAGAACGACATCCCGGACCGGGCCACCGTGCTGCGGGTCCTGCTGATGGAGCTGAACCGTCTCTCCTCGCACTTCGTCGCCATCGCCACCGGCGGCATGGAGCTGGGCGCCACCACCGTCATGATCTACGGCTTCCGGGACCGCGAACTCGTCCTGGACCTCTTCGAGTTGATCACCGGCCTGCGCATGAACCACGCGTTCATCCGGCCCGGCGGACTCGCCCAGGACCTGCCGCCCGGTGCCATCGACGCGCTGCGCGAGTTCATCAAGAAGATGCGCAAGAACCTGCCGGAGTACGACAAGCTCTGCACCGGCAACCCCGTCTTCAAGGCCCGGCTGATGGACGTCGGCCACCTCGACCTGGCCGGCTGCATGGCGCTCGGCGCGACCGGCCCGATCCTGCGCTCCGCCGGACTGCCGCACGACCTGCGCAAGGCGCAGCCCTACTGCGGCTACGAGAACTACGAGTTCGACGTGCCGACCGCCGACACCTGCGACTCCTACGGCCGGTTCCTGATCCGCCTGGAGGAGATGCGGCAGTCGCTGCGCATCGTCGAGCAGTGCCTGGACCGGCTCGAACCGGGACCGGTGATGGTCGGCGACAAGAAGATCGCCTGGCCCGCGCAGCTCGCCCTCGGCCCCGACGGCCTCGGCAACTCGCTCGACCACATCAAGAACATCATGGGCACCTCCATGGAGGCGCTCATCCACCACTTCAAGCTGGTGACCGAGGGCTTCCGGGTGCCGCCCGGGCAGGCGTACGCGGCGGTCGAGTCGCCCAAGGGCGAACTGGGCGTGCACGTCGTCAGCGACGGCGGCACCCGCCCCCACCGGGTGCACTTCCGCGACCCGTCCTTCACCAACCTGGAATCCATGGCAGCGATGTGCGAGGGCGGCCAGGTCGCCGACGTCATCGTCGCCGTCGCATCCATCGACCCCGTGATGGGAGGTGTCGACCGGTGACGGACGTGCAACTGGGCATGCCGCAACTGCCCGCCCCCGACTTCCCGGCCGATGTCCGGGCCCGGCTCGAAGCGGACGCCAAGGAGATCGTGGCCCGCTACCCCGACAGCCGCTCGGCCCTGCTGCCGCTGCTGCACCTGATGCAGGCCGAGGAGGGCCACGTCACCAGGACCGGCGTGCGGTTCTGCGCCGACGTGCTCGGCCTCACCACGGCCGAGGTCACCGCCGTGTCGACCTTCTACTCCATGTACCGCCGCAAGCCCAGCGGCGACTACCAGGTCGGCGTGTGCACCAACACGCTGTGCGCGGTGCTCGGCGGCGACGCCATCTTCGAGGCGCTCCAGGACCACCTCCAGGTCGCCAACAGCGAGACCACCGAGGACGGCAAGGTCACGCTGGAGCACATCGAGTGCAACGCCGCCTGCGACTTCGCACCGGTGGTGATGGTCAACTGGGAGTTCTTCGACAACCAGACGATCGAGTCCGCCAAGCAGCTCGTCGACGACCTGCGGGCCGGCCGTGAGGTCGCCCCGACCCGCGGCGCGCCGCTGTGCACCTTCAAGGACACCGCGCGCATCCTCGCCGGCTTCCCCGACGAGCGCCCCGGCGCGGTCGAGGCCACCGGCGGCGCCGGA
>NZ_BAAHCA010000360.1:0-4610 GCF_054776295.1 Streptomyces sparsus | reverse complement strand
CCGCCCGGCGGGCCCCGTCCGACTCGCGCGGCGCCCCGGCCCGCAGACCCGCGGGCCCACCCACCCCGACGCCCACGCCCCGGCAACCACCGAAACGGGCGTCAGGGCGTCAGGGCGTCAGGGCGTCAGGGCGTCAGGGCGTCAGGGCGTCAGGGCCATGGTGTCCTCGGTGGCCTTGTCGACCGCCTCCCGTGTGAAGACCCAGGGCAGCAGCTCCCCCTTGGCCCACTTGTCGGTCTGGTCGGTGTAGTGGGAGTGGAAGGCGTGCCCGGAGGCACCGGTCAGGTTGATCCACCGCGACTTGTCCAGGTCGTCAAGGTTGACGACCATGCGCATCGAGGGCACCCAGGTGACGCCGTAGCCGCCGGCGGCGTTCCAGCCGGACGCGTCCACCGCGTCCTTGCCGCCCGCGAGCTCCCAGGGACCTCGGTTCAGCAGCCGCTGCACGAGGTCGGGGCCCTGCGTGCCGAGGGTCTGGTTCTCCAGCATCAGCCGGTGCAGGCGCCCCCAGCTCCAGGTGTCGATGTTCTTGCCGAGCTTCGTGGTCAGCTCCCAGCGGGCGTCCTTCATGGCCCGGGCCAGCAGCTCGTCGCGGCTCTGGGCGTCCGGGTTCTCCCGGTTGCCGCGGGCCTGCCACCACTCGTTGTCCGGGTCGTCGAGCAGGCCGCGGACCACCTCGGCCCAGCGGTCGCCGCCGTCGGGCTGGGCGGAGGTGCGGCTGCGCTGGCCGCACTCGCGCACGGTCCGGGCGGTGCCGTCGAGCTCCTCCAGCGGGCCGGAGTCGTCAGCCGGGCGGACCCGCAGGCACTGTCCCTCGACGCGCAGCTCCTTGGGCAGCTTGTTGCCGAACGAGAGCATCAGCAGGTTGCGCCAGACACCGTTGAAGTAGGCCGCTGCGGCGGAGTCCGCGGACTGCGAGTAGTCCCAGCCCTCCAGCAGCTGCTGCGCCTCACGGACGTACGGGTCCTCGACGTCGATCTTCAGAAGGTGCGGCACCAGCACTTTGGCGATCTCGCTGCTGTTGTCGGTCTGCATGGACTGCATGTCGTCCATGGAGATCTTGCCGGCGTCCTTCGTCTTCGACTCGATCAGGTCGTTGATGCGCTGGCTGCGGGTGCCGTAGCTCCAGTCCTCGGTGAGCAGGTACGGGTAGCTGCGCTGGTCGATGACGGCCTGGTTGGCGGTGACGATGTAGCCGCGCTCCGGGTTGTACTCGAAGGGCAGCGCCGACTGCGGCACGTAACCGGTCCAGCGGTAGTCGGAGTCCCAGCCGGGCGCCGGGTACCGGCCGTCGCCCTTGCCCCGGATCGGGATGCGGCCCGGGGCCTGGTAGCCGATGTTGCCCTTGGTGTCGGCGTAGATCATGTTCTGCGAGGGCACTGCGAAGTCCCTGGCCGCGGCCTGGAACTCGGCGAAGTCGCCGGCCCGGTTGAGCTTGAAGACGGCGTCCATGGTCTTGCCCGGGGTGAGCGCCGTCCAGCGCAGCGACACCGCGTAGCCCTTGCCGCGGTCGGGGGCCACGCCCTCGACGGGCGCGCTGTCCCCCACCCGGCCCAACTCGGTGCTGCGGTCGGACACGATGGGGCCGTTGGCGGTGCTGCGCACGGTGATCCGGCGGTCGACGCCGCCGGCGACCTTCAACGTCTCCTTGCGGGTCTTGTAGGGCTTGTACTCGCCGTCGCGCAGGTACTCGCCGTCCTGGATCTTCTCCAGGTAGAGGTCGGTGACGTCGGCGCCCATGTTGGTCATGCCCCAGGAGATGTCCCGGTTGTGGCCGATGACCACACCCGGCATGCCGGCGAAGGTGAAGCCGGAGACGTCGAACGGGCACTCGCGGGTGACCTGGGTGCAGTGCAGGCCCATCTGGTACCAGACGGACGGCAGTTGCGGCGCGAGGTGCGGGTCGTTGGCCAGCAGCGGCTTGCCGCTCGTGGTGTGCTGGCCGGCGACCACCCAGGAGTTGGAGCCGATGCCGCTGCCGTTGGGCCCCAGCAGCGCGGGAAGCTCGTCCAGGGTGCGTGACAGGGCGGCGAGTTGGGTCTGCATCTCGCCGCCGACGCCCTGCTGGGGGGCGTCCGCCGAGCCGGTGTCCGGGGTAGCGTCGGGGTCGAAGGTGTCGGCCTCGCCGGGGCCGGAACTGACCGCGCCCTCCTCGACGATGGGCTGGTTGCGGTCGTAGGGGTAGCTCGGGTAGAGCTCCTCGATCTGCTTCTCGGTCAGCCGGCTCGCCAGCAGCGAGCGGTCGATCTCGTCCCGCAGGTTGCCGCGCAGGTCCCAGGCCATGGCCTTGAGCCACGCCACCGAGTCGACGGGCGTCCACGGCTCGGGCTCGTACCCGCTGTTGACGAAGCCCAGCGCCGCGTACTCCACGGACAGCCCGGACCCGCTACGGCTCTTGAGGTAGGCGTTGACGCCCGCCGAGTAGGCCTTGAGGTAGTCCTTGCTCTGCTGCGAGAGCTTCGTGTCGTACTCCTTCTGCGCGACGTCCCGCCAGCCGAGGGTGCGCAGGAACGCGTCCGTCTCCACCTGGCTCTCGCCGAAGAGCTCCGAGAGCCGTCCGGCGGTGGTGTGCCGGCGTACGTCCATCTCCCAGAAGCGGTCCTGCGCCTGGACGTAGCCCTGGGCCATGAACAGGTCCTCGGCGGTGCCGGCGTAGACCTGGGGGATGCCGTTGCCGTCCCGCTTGACGTTCACCGTGCCGGACAGGCCGTCCAGTTTGATGGAACCGGTGGCCTCGGGAAAGGAGTCGCGGACAGTGCTGACCGTCCAGAAGGTGCCGCCGCCGACACCCGCCACGAGCAGCAGCACGACCGTGAGCACAAGCAGGCGGGCACGTCGGAACCGTTTCTTCGCGGGCATCGCTGTCCTTCGAGGGCAGGTGGGGACCTTCCGGATCCGCGGATCCGTGCTGGGGCAACTCTAGGCGTCCCTGGTGGTGGTCCGTACGCCGCCTGTGGACGACGGGCGTCACCCCCTGTGGACGACGGCCCGCCGGGCCACCGCGCCGCGCGTTCCGGACCCGACAATTGTTAGTCTGGGAAACGAATCTTTTACGCTTTCTTAGCGCCCCCTCGCGACCGCCACGCGCCGGGGGCACCGGTGCGATACGGAGGAACGGCCCCTGACTGTCGACCGCCTCAACCAACTCCTGCTGGTCTGCGCACTGGTGCTCATCGTGGCGGTCGCCGCGGTCCGGCTCTCCTCCCGTACCGGCCTGCCCAGCCTGCTCATCTACCTCGGCATCGGCATCGTCCTGGGCCAGGACGGGCTGGGGGTGCGCTTCGACGACGCCGAACTGACCCAGGTGCTCGGCTACGCCGCCCTCGTCCTGATCCTCGCCGAAGGCGGGCTGGCCACCAGGTGGCGCGACATACGGCCCGCGGTGCCGGCCGCCGCGGTGCTGTCCACGCTCGGCGTCGGCATCAGCGTGCTCGTCACCGCGGCCGGGGCGCACTACCTCATCGGCCTGGCCTGGCCGCCCGCCCTCATCCTGGGCGCGGTCGTCTCCTCGACGGACGCCGCCGCGGTCTTCTCGGTGCTGCGCACGGTGTCGCTGCCGCGACGGCTCAGCGGCATGCTGGAGGCGGAGTCGGGCTTCAACGACGCCCCGGTGGTCATCCTGGTGGTGGCCTTCTCCGCGCTCGAACACGCCCCCGCCCCCTGGTACCTGCTGCTGGGCAAGATCGCGTTGCAACTCGTCATCGGCATCGCGGTGGGCGTGGTGGTCGGCAAACTGGGCGAGACGGGGCTCCGCCAGGTGGCACTGCCCCAGGCCGGCCTCTATCCGATCGCGGTCATGGCGCTGTGCGTGCTGGCGTACGCGGCCGGCGCGCTGGCCCAGGGCAGCGGCTTCCTGGCCGTGTACATCGCCGCGCTGATCCTCGGCAACGCCCGGCTGCCGCACCGGCCGGCCGTGCGGGGGTTCGCCGACGGGCTGGCCTGGGTCTCGCAGATCGGCCTGTTCGTACTGCTCGGCCTGCTCGTCGCACCCGGCGAGCTGCTCGTCGACTTCTGGCCGGCGATCGTCGTCGGCCTCGTCCTGACCGTCGTCGCCCGCCCGCTGTCGGTGCTGCTGTGCCTGCTGCCGTTCCGGCGGCCGTGGCAGGAGCACACCCTGCTGTCCTGGGCCGGCCTGCGCGGCGCGGTGCCCATCGTGCTCGCCACCATTCCGATGGTCGCGGGGGTGGAGGACAGCGACCGGATCTTCAACATCGTCTTCGTGCTGGTCACGGTGTTCACCCTGGTCCAGGGGCCGACGCTGCCGTGGCTGGCCCGGAAGCTGAAGCTGGGCGGCGAGAACACCGTGGACGTGGAGATCGAGTCGGCACCGCTGGAGAGGCTGCGCGGCCACCTGCTGTCCGTGTCCATTCCCGAGTCGTCCCGCATGCACGGCGTGGAGGTCGGCGAGCTGCGGCTGCCGCCGGGCGCCGCGGTGACGCTGGTGGTCCGGGACGGCCACAGCTTCGTGCCGCTGCCCACCACGGTGCTGTCCCGGGGCGACGACCTGCTGGTGGTGGCCACGGATCCGGTCCGGGACGCCGCGGAGCGCCGCCTGATCGCGGTCGGCCGCGGCGGCAAGCTCGCCTACTGGCTCGGCGGCCGCGGCCTGC
>NZ_BAAHCA010000359.1:0-4627 GCF_054776295.1 Streptomyces sparsus | reverse complement strand
GTCCCACCCGGCGCAGCCGGCACACCCGGCCCGCTGAGCCGCCCCCGGCGCCCTCACGACGTCCCCCAGCGTCCCCGCGACGCCACCGGCCGCGCGCCCCTCCCCCCACAGGGCCGCGTGGCCGGTCAGCCGCCCCGGATGAACTGGGTGACGCCGTTGGCGATCTGCTGCACCGCGATGGCGGACAGCAGCATGCCGGAGAGCCGGGTGACCAGGACCACGCCGCCCTCCTTGATCAGTCGGACGATGAGCAGGGAGTAGCGCATGGTCAGCCACAGCACCAGGTGCATCGCGGCGATGGCCGCCCACACCGCGACCTGGCCGCCGACGCCGTCGGCGCGTTCCACCGCGAGGATGACGGAGACGATCGCGCCTGGTCCCGCGAGCAGCGGCATGCCCAGCGGCACCAGGGCGACGTTGACCTCCTTGGTCTGCGTCGGCTCGTCGGTCTTGCCGGTGAGCAGGTCGAGCGCCACCAGCAGCAGGAGGAGACCGCCGGCCACCATCAGGGCCGGCATCGAGACGTGCAGGTAGTCGAGGATCTGCCGGCCGAAGATCCCGAACAGGGTGATGACACCGAAGGCGACCAGCGCGGCCTGCCACGCCATCCGGCGCCGCACCTTGACGGGCCGGCCCGAGGTCAGGGCGAGGAAGATCGGTGTGATGCCCGGCGGATCCATGATCACGAACAGGGTGAGGAAGAGCGAGCCGAAGACGGCGAGGTCGAACACGGTGGTGCCTAGCGGGAGTGAGCGGAGGGGGACGTCAGGCGGTGAGCGGTGCCGCGCCCGTGCCGCGGGCGGCGATCTCGGCGTAGACGTCCGGGGCGGTGGTGTACTCACCGAGCCGGCAGGTCTTGCGGCTGCCGTGGTAGTCGCTGGAGCCGGTGACGAGCAGCGAGAGGTCCCGGGCGAGGCCGCGCAGTCGGTCCCGCGCGGCCGGATCGTGGTCCATGTGGTCGACCTCCAGGCCGTCGAGTCCGGCCTCGGCGAGCGCGGCGAGTTCCTGCTCCGAGAGGCAGGGGCCGCGGGTGGCGGCGAAGGGGTGCGCCAGCACGGTGACGCCGCCCGCGTCCTTGACCAGGCGCAGTGCGTCGAACGGGTCGAGTTCGTGCTTCTCGACGTAGGCCCGGCCGTCGCCGCCGATCCAGTCCGCGGTGAACGCGTCCCCCACGGAGTCGACCACACCGGCCTCGACCAGGGCGGTCGCGATGTGCGGGCGTCCCATCGAGCCGTCGCCGGCGATCTCGCACACCCGCTCCCAGGTGATGGGCACGCCCAGCTCACGCAGCCGGTCGACCATGCTCCGGGCCCTGGGCACCCGGTCGTCGCGGACGAGTTCACGCTCCGCGGCGAGCCGGGGCTCGGCGGGGTCGAAGAGGTAGGCGAGCAGGTGCAGGCCCACGCCGTCGAGGCGGCAGGACAGCTCGGCACCGGTGACGAGCGTCAGGCCGGCGGGCAGCGCGGCTGCCGCCTCGGGATGGCCGGCGACGGTGTCGTGGTCGGTGAGGGCCACCACGTCGAGTCCGGCGGCTGCCGCGTTGCGGACGAGTCCGGCCGGCGTGTCGGTGCCGTCGGACGCGGTGGAGTGGGTGTGCAGGTCGATGCGCACGGACGGGGCTCCAACAACGCGGGACGGCAGGGTGACAACTCAGAGTAGAGCACTGCCCGGTGCCCCCGACCTGGCCGGACCCGCCGGCCCGCCCCTCAACGCCCTGGCTCGGCGCCCCCGGGCGCGGAGGGGATCCGGGGAGCCGTCAGCCGAGGATGCGGGGGGAGAGGGCGCCGCACGGCAGCAGGTCCACCTCGGCGCCGGCGTCCCGCAGGTCTGTCAGCACCAGTTCGTCGTACATCAGCAGGCCGGACTGCTCGGGCCAGACCACCGCCCACAGCCACAGGCCGCAGGCCTCGCCGGCGAAGACGGCCCGGTCGTCGGGCACCCCGCTGACGTTCCACAGCGGCGTCGGGCGGCCGGCGGCCAGCACCTTGGCGTGCGGCGGTTTCTCCACCTCCATGTGCGGTCCCGGGTCCGGCCCCGGCAGGCCCGCGTAGCGCGCCCCCAGACCGACGCCGAGCTCCTCGGCGATCAGCAGCATCTCCCCCGGGCCGCCCAGTGGCGCGGGCCCCGAACAGGCCACCGCGGTGGCCCGGCCGCCGCTGCGGTCGTCACCCGCGCAGGCGACTCCGGTGAACAGCCAGCCCACCGGGAGCGGCCACGGCATCCAGACGGGGACGTGGGTGCGGGCGGCGACCACGCCGAGCGCCTCGACACTGGGCGGCAGCACCGGTTGCAGCGGGTGCACCGTGCCGTGCATGTCGCACTGCCAGGAGTCGGCGAAGAGACCGGGCGCCCTGACCCGTCCACCGCACTTCGGGCAACTGGGTTCGCCCCTCATGGAGGACCACGGTCCTACCCCGCGGCCCCCTAGTCAAGGACGATCACCCGGTCAGGGGTACGGATCCGCGGCGGGGGTCACGCAAGTCGGTGCCCTTGTCGAGCCACCGCTCCTCCAGGGCCTGCGCTCCGTGCACACGTTTCCAGGCCGCCTCGTTGGGCGTCATCGGCAGCACCGGCAGGAACCGGACCGGCTCCAGGGGCTCGTCCAGCTCCAGGTCCTCGACCAGGCCGCCCGGTTCGGCGACCAGGACGGACTGGAAGGGTGCCCGCGGCCAGAGCGGCTCGCCCAGTTCCAGGGAGGCGCCCGGCGCCACCACCACACCCTCCACCTGGGGGGACGCGGCCAGCACGGCGAGCGGGCGCAGCACCTTGTCGGTGTCGGCGACCTCCTTCGACACGGCTCGCACGGACAGCAGCAGCTCGGCCCGCGGCCCCAGCTCGGGGTCGGCGAGCACGGCGGCGGGGTCGCTCATCGGCGACGCGGACATGCCGAGCGTGGCGTACCGGACGAGCGGCCCGGAAGGGCCGTCACCGACGAAGCGCAGCACCTCGATCCGGTCGGTACCGAGAAAGGTGACCGACGCCCTGGCGTCCGGCTCCCCGAGCGCGGACCGCAAGCGGGCTTCGACCAGTTCGAGAACACGTGTCATGCAGCGAGTTTATGTCTCGTATGGATTGGGCAAAGAAGTGGCCGCCGACAGCCCGACAGCGCCGTTTCCCGGGCTCACCGATGTTACGGTGACGCGTCTGACAGTGCTGTACACGTCATCCCCCAGGGGATCGGCCGGAGGAGGTGGGGCTCACATGGATCCAAGTCGACCGTGCAGTAGCAGCCACCATTCGTTCCGGCAGCGGCCTTCCTGAACGGTGTCCGCTTTGGAGACTTCCGGCCCGGCCCTCAGCGCCGCGGTCCTGCCGTAGGTCCTCAATCCAGGCAGCGTTCCCCGCCGGCCCGGCGCTCGACTCCCGACGACTCCCCCGCGGTCCGCCGCGGGCGCAGGCGTCCTCGTCGGCCCGGACCGACAAGCCGCTGGCGGCTCATTCCGCGTGACCTTCCGCGAAGGAGCCCAGCATGTCGATGATCCGTGACCTGCGCGCCGCCGTGCGCCCGGTGCGCCGCCGCCGGGACGGCGGCTACGAGTCCGTCCGGCAGGACCACGGTGCCCGCAGCGCGGTGGTGGACTGCGCCGTCTACCGCGCCGGACGCCGGTCCAGCGACTCCCTCTCCCCCGCCGAAGCGCTGCGGCGGGTCCGCTCGGGCGACGGGCAGGAGTTCGTCTGGATAGGGCTGCACGAGCCCACCGAGCAGGAGTTCTCCGGCATCGCCCAGGAGTTCGGGCTGCACCCGCTCGCCGTGGAGGACGCCGTGCAGGCGCACCAGCGGCCCAAGCTGGAGCGGTACGACGACTCCGTCTTCACCGTCATCAAGACGCTGCACTACGTCGAGCACGCAGAACTGACGGCCAGCAGCCAGGTGGTGGAGACGGGTGAGGTGATGTGCTTCACCGGCCGGGACTACATCATCACCGTGCGGCACGGGGTGCAGGGCTCGCTGCGCTCGCTGCGGCACCGTCTGGAGGACGACCCCGAGCTGCTGGTCAAGGGCCCCTCCGCGGTGCTGCACGCCATCGCCGACCAGGTCGTCGACGGCTACCTGGCGGTCGCCGACGCGGTGCAGAACGACATCGACGAGGTGGAGACGGACGTCTTCTCCCCGCCCGGCGGCCGGTCCGCGCGGGGCGGCGACGCGGGACGCATCTACCAGCTCAAGCGGGAGGTCCTCGGGTTCAAGCGTGCCGTCTCGCCGCTGCTGCGCCCGATGCAGCTGCTGAGCGAGCGGCCGATGCGGGTGATCGACCCGGACATCCAGAACTACTTCCGGGACGTCGCCGACCACCTGACCCGGGTCACCGAGCAGGTGCTCTCCTTCGACGACCTGCTCAACTCGATCCTGCAGGCGAACCTCGCGCAGGCGACGGTGGCGCAGAACGAGGACATGCGCAAGATCACCGCCTGGGCGGCGATCTTCGCGGTGCCGACCATGATCGCCGGCATCTACGGCATGAACTTTACGTACATGCCGGAGCTGGAGTGGAAGTACAGCTATCCGGTGGTACTGGCCTCGATCGTGGGCATCTGTTACGCCATCCACCGCGGCTTCAGGCGCAACGGCTGGCTCTGACCGCCCAGGCGGCAGGCCCGCGCTGTACCCGGGCCGCCGCCCGGCGCC
>NZ_BAAHCA010000358.1:0-4632 GCF_054776295.1 Streptomyces sparsus | reverse complement strand
GTCGCGGTGGCGAGCCGCAGCAGCTGCCTGCCGAGCCCGACCGTCGGCGCGTCGGGCGGCAGGCACCGGGTGGTGGTGCAGGGTGCGGCCGGCAGCCACGGGTGGCGGCCGGTCATCAGGCGGGCACAAGGGAGAGGAAGTGCCGCAGGTAGCGCGGGTGGATGTCCTTCAGCGACAGCAGGACGTAGAAGTCGGCGACGCCGAACTCCGGGTCGTGGGCGGGTTCGCCGCAGACCTTGGCGCCCAGCCGCAGGTATCCGCGGAGCAGCGGCGGCAGCTCGGTGCGCGCCTCTTCGGCGCCGGAGCCGGCGGGCCGCCACGGGTTGCGGGGGGTGACGCGCAGTTCCTCGGGCGCCAGGTGGCGTTCGGCGACGCGGGTCCGGACCCCGGCGGCCAGCCGGCCGCCGTCGGCGAGCGGCACCGAGCAGCAGCCTGCCAGCCAGTTGTGGCCGGTGCGGGTGAGGTAGCGGGCGATGCCGGCCCACATGAGGGCGATGACGGCGCCGTCGCGGTGGTCGGGGTGCACGCAGGAGCGGCCGAGTTCGACCAGGTCGGGGTGGAGGTCCCGGTGGGCGCGGAGGTCGAACTCGCTCTCCGCGTACAGGCGTCCGGCGACGCGGGCCCGGTCGGGCGGCAGCAGGCGGTAGGTGCCGACGACGGCCCCGGTGCGGTTCTCGGTGACCAGCAGGTGGTCGCAGTAGGCGTCGAACGGGTCGGTGTCCAGGCCCGGTTCGGGGCCTGCGAGCAGCGCGCCCAGTTCACCGGCGAACACGTCGTGGCGCAGCCGCTGTGCGGCGCGGACCTCACTCTCGTCGCGGGCGAGCGAGACGGTGTAGCGGGTGGCCGGCACCCCGGCGCCGGCCGGGACCCCGGCTGTGCGCTGCGCGGGGACCGTGGCGGGTGCGGGGGCGGAGAGGGGCGCGGGGGCGGAGAGGGGTGCGGGGGCCAGTGGCGTCGTCACGGTGGTTCTCCTGTTCGCTGCGGGAGGGGTCGCGGCGGTGACCGGACCCGGCACCCCTTTCTTGTCCGGGCGCGCTGGCCGTGGCGTGGCCGGGGAGGAGCGGACGGATGTGCGCTGCCTTAACAGGTGCTTCGGCCGGGTCCGGGCTCCGGCACAGCGGTGTCCGGGCCGCGTGGCGCGGACGCGCCGGACACCCCCGCTCACCTGGTCGTTCCGCCGCCCGGCGGCTCCGTGGGCGAGCGGCGCGGCACCGGTTCCGTGCACGGCGCATCGACGCGCCCTGCACGCCGGAGCGGGGAGTTGGCACAATCTGCCGCGGGTCACGACACGACGGACGGGAGCGGGAGATGACGCGCACGGATTTCACCGTGGAGGTGAGCGGCACTTCCGGCTCGCACGGCGGACTGTGGCCCGAGGGTGAGTGCTTCATGCTGCTGCCGGACGGTGAGCACCGGGCGGAGGCCGCGCTGGCGCGGGTCTCGCTGGTGAAGCCGGGTACGCCGCTCGGTCCGGCACGCCGGTCGGCAGTCGCCCTGCAGACCACCGTGGCGGAGGTGGAGCAGCGCACCGAGTCGCTGCGCGCCGAGCACGAGGACCATCCGGTGCTGGTCCTGCACGACCGGGAGGGCCCCGACGAGGTGTGGTGCGCGGTGCGGCCGGAGGCGGCGCCGGACGGGGGCGAGCCGCGCGCCTTCGATGTCGTCGACGCCGAGGAGCAGCCGATCTGCCGGATCAGCCGCGGCCGGTCGGCGCTGACCGGGCGGGCGTGCTGGCGGATCGATCCGGCGGACGGCGGCGCCCCGCTGCTGGGGCACAAGGGCACGCTGCTCGGCTGGGCGGGTTTTGTACTGCTGCTGCCGCTGTGGTGTGTCTTCTTCGTCGTGTCGTTGCTGATCACGCTGGTGACGCTCGGCGACACCACGGAACTGATCGTCTGGGGCTGTCCGCGCCGCACGGTGTGGCGCCGGCGAGGCGCACGCCGTGCGGCGCTGGACTTCCGTTACCTGCGGGCGCAGTACCTGTGGCACCACGAACGCCTCGACCGGCGGGTGGCGTTCGCCCAGGCGGCACTGCACCAGTTCGCCAAGTACCGCTAGACGTCAGCCAGTTGGCCTGCGCCGCGGGTCAGCGGGCGCGGGCCACGGCGATGGAGCCGGCGAGGCGCTCACCGGCCTCGTAGACCATGTACTCCACTCCGCGGTCGGTGCCGAAGCTGGGCGCGGCGGCCCGTCCGCTGTCGGGTCCGCCGGACATCGGGCGGTGGAAGACGCCGAGGTGGTTCCGGCGGCTGAAGTCGTTGCCGACCTCGGTGATGAGGATGTTGCCGCCGCTGCCCTTGTCGGTGTGGTAGACGACGTACGTGCTGTTGTTGCGCCACAGCAGGTGCGGGCCGCTGAGGTTGGTCACGCCGACCTGCTGCGGCCGTACCAGGGGTTGCTGCGCGAAGCTCCAGTTCCGGCCGTCCGCCGACCATCCCCAGCCGATGGAGCGGCGGTTGGTGGTGTCGTTGATCATGAAGACCATGACGTACCGGGCGCCACGGGCGGGCAGGTCGTGCCGGAACACCCGGGCGTAGGAGGCCTCCGTGGCGCCCGACGGCAGCATCGACGTGGTGAGCACCGTCTTGTCGTAGCGGAAGTTGATGCCGTCGGTGGAGCGGGCGAGCCGGGTGGTGGTGTTCTCGCCGTGGAAGTACAGCCACATCTCGCGTGCGTCGGCGTTCCACATGACGTGCGGCGAGGACACGTGGCTGACGGAGTAGTGGGGCGCCCAGTCGTTGGCGACGAGCGGGTTGCCCGGGTACTCCGTGTAGGGGCCGGCGAGGGAGTCGGCGTAGGCGAGGCAGATGCCGCCCGGCCTGTCGTGCGGCGCGTAGTAGAGGTAGTACCGGCCGAGCGGCGAGCGGAGCCGGTCGTACACGCCCCGGATGCAGGGGAAGATGATCTCCCCGGTGGGGTTGTGGTGGGTCAGTTGTCCGGGTGTCAGCAGGGTGCGCAGGTAGGTGTAGTCGGGGAACCGAGCCGGTGCGGCGGCCGCCCTGCCCGTGCCCAGGGCGGTGAGCCCGCCGCCGGCGGCCACGGCCGTCCCGGTGGCCAGTGCGGTGCGCAGCGGGCTGCGTCGTTTCACGGTGTGCTCCTTGTGGTGGGCGGTGCGGGTGCTGCCGGTCGTGGGGGCCGGTGGTGAGGGGCCGGTCGTTCGGGAGGTGCCGTCCCGGCGGGGAGGTGCCGGTCAGAGGTGGAGGGCGGCGGTGACGGTGAGGCCCGCGAGCGCCACGCACCACACGTACGGCAGGGTGCGGAGCATGACCTGCTGCGGTGACACCCCGGCGTACTGGGCGCTCCACACGGTCTGGGTGCTGGTGGGGTCGGCGACGCCGAAGACCTGGTTGTAGGAGGAGGTCAGGCCGAGCACGGCGACGGCCGGGTAGATGCCGGCGGCGATGAGCACGCCGGCGATGCCGGCGCCCAGGCCGTAGACGTTGAGCGGTCCGCGGTAGAGGCACAGCGGGACCAGCGCGGTGAAGACGAGGACGAACACGATCGGGTTCTGCGGGCTGACGGCCTCCGCCAGCGGTTCCAGTGCCTCGATGGCGCCGGGCAGCCGGACGGCGGAGAGCAGCATGCCGATGGCGATGAACAGCACGATCGGCGGTGCGGCGACGTCGAAGCCCGCGTAGAGCGTCCGGAGCAGTCGGCGGCTGAGGTCACCGGGGCGGGTGGTGGTGACCAGCGCGTACAGCACGCCCGCCAGCAGCGAGGGGATGATGGCGAGTTCGAAGCCGAGGGCGAGCACCAGCGGGACCGCCGGGGTGAGCAGCGCGTACCAGGGTGCGTCGCCCGGGCGGCGGGACCGCCGCGGACCGCCGGACCTGGCCGGGACCGACTTGAGCGACCAGGCGTGCTCGACGCCGCGGCGGCGGGTCTCCACCAGGACGAACAGCACGGCGAAGAACAGCGCGAACGGGAACAGCTTCAGCATGAAACCGCGCACCGTCGGGATCGGCAGTTCCAGCGCGGTGGAGAAGAACTGCCAGATGGGCAGTTCGAACGGCATGCCGGCGGCGATGCCCATCAGGATGGTGCCGGCCGCGGTGATCTTCGGGATACCGACCGCGATCATCGCGGGAATGCCGATGATGCCGGCGAGCATGGCCGCCGGGGCGGACCCGGTGACGGTGCCCACCAGGATGGACACGCCCAGCACACCGAGTGCCACGACGGTGGGGCGGTCGCCGCCGAACTCGACGATCCTGCGGACCAGGGTGCCGGCGATACCGGTCTCGTCGAGCAGTTTGCCCAGCCAGGAGCCGAGCAGGATGGCGATCATGGTGGCGGCGAGCAGGGGCGCGCCTTCCTGGAGCACGGTGTCGACGACACTGTTCTCGCCGGTGGAGGGTGCCCCGGCGACGAGGGCGACGGCGACGGCGAGCAGGACCAGGGCGAACGCCGTGGGCAGTTTGCGGCTGAGCATCAGTCCGACGCCGGCCAGCATGATCAGGAGAATGACGATTCCCATGGCGGCCTCAGTTCTTTCCTGCGGTGGTGGTGAGCGCCTCGGCGAGCGCTGCGGTGAGCAGCAGCGGGCTGCGGCCCAGGCCGCCGGTGGTGCGGGCGTAGCCGTGCGCGGTGAGTTCCTCGGCGCCGGCGACGTGCCCGCGCAGTCGCAGGCGG
>NZ_BAAHCA010000357.1:0-4643 GCF_054776295.1 Streptomyces sparsus | reverse complement strand
CGGCCGGGACCACCACGGCCGTACCGCCGGGTGAGACGCGGCGTCCCGGCGGGCGGCCCCGCTGCCGCTCGCCGGGCGCTTCGTCACGCACGGTACTGCCGGAGCGGATCGGGGTGCGGCCGGTCAGCGTTCGGCGGTCAGGTCGCCTTCGGCCCGGGCGAGTGTCGCGGCATGGCCGAAGAGTCCGGGCAGTCCTCCGGTGTGCAGGAGCACCGTGCGCTGCCCGGGGCGGATGTCCCCGTCCCGGACGGCGGCGGCCAGCCCGGCCGCCGCGCGACCGGTGTACACCGGGTCGAGCACGACGCCCTCGGTGCGGGCGGCCAACTCCAGGGCCGCCATGGCCGGTTCGGTCAGCGTCGGATAGCCGTCTCCGACCTGGTCGAGCCGGAACCGCAGCTTCCGGGGGTCGCACGCCGTCCCGGACAGGCCCGAGACGAGTGCGGCGACCGTGCGTCGGGGGTCGGCGACGGCGCCGCAGTGCACCCCGAGCACCCGCTCCGGACCCAGGCGGTCGACGAGGCCGGCCATCGTCCCTCCGGAGCCGGCCGCGACCACGACGTGCTGCACGTCCGGAGCCTGGTCGAGCAGTTCCGTGCCGCACTCGGCGTACCCGCGCGCTCCCAGCACGCTGGACCCGCCGAACGGGACGAGGGCCGGTACGGCGCCCCGACGCCGCAGTTGTTCGACCAGCCGCCAGGCCGCGGCGTCCAGCGCCTCGCCGTACGTCTCACCCGCCCACACGACGTCCGCGCCGAGCAGGCCGTCCAGCGCCAGGTTCCCGGAGTGCGACGAGCCGGGTGTGCCTGCGAGTACCAGTACGACGTCGAGTCCCAGACGGGCGCCGGCGGCGGCGGTCAGACGGGCGTGGTTGCTCTGCGGCGCTCCCGTCGTCACCAGCACGGTGGCCCCGGCGGCGAGCGCGGCGCCGCAGAGCCACTCCAGTTTCCGCACCTTGTTGCCACCGCCGCCGAGACCGGTGAGGTCGTCGCGCTTGATCCACAGGTCGGACGCCTCGAGCCCGAGCGCGGCAGACAGCCGTTGCGCGGGTTCCAGCGGGGTCGGCCACGTTCCGAGCACGGCCCGCCGCGGGGCGCTGTCGCCGACGGTCATCCCTGTCACCCTTCGTCCGACGCGGCCCCGGGGGCTGCCAGACGATCATGATGCCATGCCGGGTGCGCGCCCCCGCCCGGGGCCCGGGCGTGCGGCCGTCACAGCTGGGCCAGTTCCGCCAGGTCCCTGGCCTTCCGCAGGTGGGTGCGAGCGGCTGCGACACCTCCGTGGTCGGCCTGCCACATCGCGGTTTCGACGCTCCGCGCCACACCCCACGCCGCCAGCCGTCGCGGCTCCTCCCCCACGGCGTCGGCCAGCGACTCCAGCCGGCCGCGCGCCGGCCCCCTCGCCGCGGCACCGGTGAAGCCCCGCTCGGGGAGACCGAGCTGCTCCAGAAGCGGCCAGGGATCGTACGCCCGGTCGCCGATCATCGGTTTCGGGTCGATCGCCAGCCAGGGCCGGCGGCCGGCCGCGAGCAGGTTGCCCGGATTGGCGTCACCGTGCAGGAGGACCACGCGGACCGCCGTGCCGGGCAGCTCCCGCAGCAGTCGCGCGCCGTGTGCCACCAGGCCGGGGTCGTACCCGAACGACAGCCGTCGTGCGCGGTCCTCGACCAGATCGGCCCACTCGGCGGTGACGTCCCCCAGCCTCTCCAGGGCCGTCGTGGCCGGCAGCGGCACCTGCCACAGTTCGCGGAGCACGAGGGCGCCGGCCGTGAGGCGCTGCTCCACGTCCACGTCTGCGGCGGCATTCATGGCGTCACCCGGCGCGACGCGTTCCAGTAGCAGCGCGTGCCGTGCGGGGTCGTGCGCGAACAGCCGGGCCGCGGCCTGTCCGTTCCACAGCCGCAGGGCTTCCGCCTCACCGGTGGCCTCCCGGTGCGGCCACGCCACTTTGAGCACCGCCGGAGTCCCGTCCGGAAGTCTGGCGGGAGCCGCCCAAGAACAACTGCCACCGGTGTACGGGGCTTCCAGCCGCAGCGACCACTGTTCCCGGAGGTCCTCGACCAGTGACGGAAGCCGCCGCCACCACGCCCGCCCCGCTTCGGTGCGGCCCGTGACGGCTCTCACGGGCAGTGACCGCGGAAAGAGCTCCACCGGGTTCCCTCCTCCCACGGGTTACCGGCCGGACTGTACTCGACGCGCTCGGCCGGGCGCCCCCTTCCCCCGCGCCACTCGGAGCGGGAGCGGGGGCGACGGCCCGGAGGCGGACGGCCCGGAGGGCGGCGCTCGCGCGAGGCGTCGGGCGTCAGTCCTTGGCGACGTCGGTGGGCACCGCTCGGGTGAGCAGGATGCCCAGCCCGATCATGCCGACGCCCAGGACGAGGTGCAGCCAGTTGTCGGCCGTGTTGAGCGGCACGAAGTTGGCCTCGCTGTCCATGTCGACGAGCAGCCCGTACGCCAGCAGGACCAGGTACACCGCGCCGCCGCCCACCAGGAAGAGACGGGCCGTCTTCCGCGCACGGGACATGGCCACCCCGGCGACGCCGAACAGCAGGTGCACCAGGTTGTGGAGCACCGACACCTGGAAGAGGCCCAGCAGCTTGGCCTCCGAGTGATGACCGGCGAACTCCAGGGTGTCGTAGTCCGTGGTGACACCCGGCACGAAGCCCAGCACCCCGACGAGCAGGAAGACGGCGCCTGCCAGCAACGCGGCCCACTGGACAGGCGCTCGGCGGGCCGTACGCGAAGAGGAAGTGGTCATGGTCTGCCCTTTCGTGGTCCGGCAGCCGGCAACCCTGCGTTGACCGGTACCTGCCGCCGAGCGGGTGCCCCGCCCCTCCGCGACCACACGAGCCACGACCACATTCAGCGACGCCCTGCTCACCATCCACCACCGGACGCCCCGGCCAGCGCCTCGTTCGCACCGCTCGCCGACCGGAGGAAGAGGCGCGGAGCACGGGCGCGACCGCAGTGCCCGGACCGCGCACCGGCTCGGACGACAAAGAGCCCCGGCTGGACGGGGGAGACCAGCCGGGGCGGCAAAGGGGGGACGGAGGGCGGTCGCCTCTCGGCGAAAGGCTCCATGGGGCTTCAGCCGAACGATCGTCCCCATGGGCGTGAGGTGAGGCCCGGGGACACTGTCCCTCCGTACCCACATATGGATGAACGATGAACCACTAGCGGGTGTTCCCGCACTCGGCGCAGCGCCACGTGATGTGGACCACTTTCCTCCGGTACAGCGGGATTCGTCCCCCCGTGGGCCACGGGGTGCCCGCCCACCCGGCTCCGGGTGGGCGTTGTCGCTGGTCGGGGCGTTCCGGGCCGGGCGCAGCCGGGGGCGGCACACCTGTCGCGTTCGGAGCGGCGGTCAGTTCTCGGAGAAGTCGTCGGGGCTGACGTCCGCCTCCTCCAGGGCCTCGCGCATCGTCCGCCCGGTGGCGCCCGGCGTGTCGGGCTCGGTCTCCGCGGTGTCGCCGAGGGCCTCCTCCGTCTTCTGCGTCTTCGGGCGGTTCTCCTCGGGAACGGTCATGGCCTTGCTCCTTGCTTCCTTCTGCTGCTTCGTACGTGCTGCCGGTCACTCGCCGCACGGGGCCGCATTCAGCCGTGCCGTCAGCGGTGACCCTCTGCCGGGTGCCCCACCGACCGCGGGGTATCCCCCGCTTGTGTGATCAAGGTGAGGGAACCCACCGGGTCCGGTGCAGCGTGACGGCCCCTCGGCGGCTGCCGAGCGACAGCGCGACGTCGGACCGCCCGGCCTGCTCGTTCGCCTCGCCGTCACCCGCCGCCTGTGCGGATGTGGTGCGCGGAGCACTCCGGCCGTCGCCGGCGAGCACCCCGCCCGCCCGCCCGCCCGCCGGAGACAGGGCACACCCGCCGGCCGTGGGGCGTGTGGCACGCGCACCTACGGGGAACCCCGCCCTCCATCGGAAGTGGCAGACGAACACCCCACGGGGCGAGAGGGAAACCCACCGTGAAGAACACGCCGCACGCCGGCAGGCACGACCACACCACCGACCCCGGAACACCGGAGCAGCGAGACGGCCGGGAAGCACCGGAAGGCAGGGCCCGCGTCACCGAAGCCCTGCGTCGGGTGCAGCGTTCCTACTCCGCCGGCAGCGACCGGCCGCTCGGTGGCTATCTGAAGGCCCTGGCCGGTTTCGGCGCCTACACGGCAGGCCTGGCGACCGCCGTCCGGCTCAGCGGACGTCCGTTGCCGGCCCGCCCCCAACCCGCCGATCTGCTGCTGACCTCGGTCGCCACGTTCCGCCTCAGCAGGCTGCTGACGAAGAGCTCGGTGACCAGCCCGCTGCGGGCGCCCTTCACCCGGTTCCAGGGGCCCGAGGGCCCGTCCGAGCTGAGCGAGGAGGTGCCGCCGGACACGCACAGCCACACCGCCGGCGAGTTGATGACCTGCCCGTTCTGCCTGAGTGTGTGGGTGGTGTCCGGTCTGACCGCCGCCCAGTTGCTGTGGCCCCGGGCCACTCGGAGCGTCACCGGCGCGCTGACCGCGCTGGCCGGCGCCGACGCGCTGCAACTCGGCTACAGCGCGCTCACCGAGAAGGTCGAGGGGGACGAGAAGGCCGAGGAGGGCTGAGCGCCCGACGCGGCCACCGGGGTCCGTCGCCCGCACCCGGCCGGGTGCGGGCGACG
>NZ_BAAHCA010000356.1:0-4672 GCF_054776295.1 Streptomyces sparsus | reverse complement strand
TGCCCGCCCGGGCCACCTGCCCGCGCGACCGGTCCGGGGCGGGCGTCGCGGGCCCGGCGGGTGGGGAGGATGCGGGCATAGCGCAGGTAGTTGGCGGTAGCGGGCGCGTCGCGTCGAACAAGCGTGTAGCTTCCCGGGCAGTGCTGCCCGGCGTGGGGTCCGGGAAGATGACAGGGGGCTGGATGAGCGTGCGGCTCATGGTGGTTGACGAGCACCGGTTGCTGGCGGAAGCACTGGCCTCGGCCTTGAAGCTGCGGGGCCACCGGGTGGTCGCCTCGGCTGCACCTGCTGCCGGCGCGGCCGAACTCGTGGTGGCCAGAGCGCCCGAGGTGTGCCTGTGGGGCACGGCGGCTCCCGCCGAACCGGGCGTGTTCGACCCGGTCGAGCGGATCAAGAGGGACCGGCCGCAGGTGGCCGTGGTGGTGCTCGGCCCGGTGCCCAGTCCGCGGGGCATAGCGGCTGCCTTCGCGGCCGGGGCGTCCGGCTACGTGCGCCACGACGAACGCATCGAGGGCGTCGAGCGGGCCATGGTGAAGGCCAGGGCGGGGGAGTCGGCGGTGGCACCGCAGCTTCTCCGGGAGGCCTTCGGCCGGTTGCTGAACCCGGTCGCGGAACCGGACGACGAGGCCGGGCGGTTGCTCCGGATGCTGACGCCCAGGGAGGTGGAGGTGCTGACGCGGGTCGCGGAGGGTGAGGACACCCGGCTCATCGCCGTCGGCATGGGCATCGCACCGAGCACCGCGCGAACCCACGTGCAGCGGGTCCTGGTGAAGCTGGGCGTCGGCTCCCGGCTGGAGGCCGCCGCGCTGGCGGCCCGGACCGGGCTGCTGGACCGCACGGGACGCGGCTGAGGCGGAGGACGTCCAGCGGTGTCCGGCGGGCGCGGCGGTGTCCGGCGGGGCGCGCGGGGCGTCCGGTGGTCAGTGCGGGGCCTTGACCAGCAGGTGGTCGACGCAGCCGGGGGGGATAGTCCTGGACCGTGCCGACCAGCCGGTGGCCGAGCCTGAGAGAGAAGCGGGGGCCTGGAGCCCCAGGTCTCCACCCGGGCGTGCAGGCAGCCGTGCTCGGTGCGGGCGAGCTGCTCGGCCCGTGCCGTCAGGCTGCTGCCGAGCCCCTCGCCGCGCAACCGCTCGGCCACCCACAGCAGTTCGACGTGCAGCCAGCGCCCCAGGCGTAACCGACGAGTCCGCCGTCGAGTCCGCCGTCCGCGTCGAACGCGCAGACCCGCACCGGTACTTCCTCGTCGGCGGTCGTGCCGCGCAGCGCGCTCATGACGGGGGAGCGCAGGGAGTTGGGGTGTCGGAGAGCCGCGCCTCGATCATTCTGCGGCGTTCTGCGCTGACTTCCGTGTCAAGTTGTCACACGGACCACACCATAAGCGTCCTCGAGCTGTCAGTTTGCTCAATCCCCTTCCGCTCCCGGGTACCGCCCTTACGCTGAGGAACAGCATCGGTGGGGGCCGGTGCCTTTCACGGGTCGGGCCGGCCGGCGGCGGACCCGGGAGCGGAGTCGGTGACGGGCGGCACGTCGGTGGCCGGACCGTCCGGCCGTACCGCTCACGGAACGCCGAAGGGCCCGTTCGTCCCCCATGGGCGCAGGGGGTGGATGTGCAACGTATCCGGGTTCTGGTGGTCGACGACCACCGCATCTTTGCCGAGTCACTGGCCGCGGCGCTTGCCGCTGAGCAGGACGTCGAGGTGACGGCGGCCGGCAGCGGGCCGGCTGCGCTGCGCTGTCTGGAGCGGGCCGCGACGGACGCCCGCCGGTTCGACGTGCTGCTGATCGACGCCGACCTGAGCGGCGCGCTGACCACCGACCCCAAGGGGGCGGCGGGGGACGGCCCGCCGCTGGTCGTCCGGCTGCGCAGCCTGCACCCGGAGCTGCGCACGGTGGTGCTGGCCGAGCGGGACGATCCGCGGCTGGCGGCCGTCGCGTTGCAGGCGGGGGCGTCGGGCTGGGTCGCCAAGGACTGCTCGCTGTCCCGGCTCCTCCAGGTGATCCGCGGTGTGCTGCGGGAGGAGACGCACCTGCCGCCGGCGCTGCTGACCGGGGTGCTGCGGGAGTTGACGGCCAGCCGGAAGCACCGCTCGGAGAGCGAGCGGCTGGTCGCCTCGCTCACCCCGCGTGAGCACGAGGTGCTGCGCTGCATGGTCGCCGGCCTGGGGCGCAAGGCGGTCGCCGAGCGGCTGTTCCTCTCCCCGCACACGGTCCGCACCCACATGCAGAACGTGCTGGGAAAGCTGGGCGTGCACTCCACGCTGGCGGCGGTGGCGCTGGCCCGCAGGGCCGGGATCGGCCAGGTCGACCTGGAGCAGGTCGCCGTCTGACGGGTTCGGCCGCCCGCGAGGCCGGCAGCGAGGCCGGCAACGCCCGACCGGGCGTGGTCAGCCGGGAATGTTGTCGAAGGGCGCGGTGAGCTGCCGCAGCAGCCCGGCCAGTTCCAGCCGCTGGCCCGGCGAGAGCTCCACCAGGATGGCCCGCTCCTGGGCGAGCAGCCCGGCGAGCGCCTGGTCCGCCCGGTCGCGGCCCTCCGGGGTGAGCCGGACCAGCACGCCGCGGCGGTCGCTGGGGTCGGGCAGCCGGGCCACCAGGTCCTTCTTGACCAGCCGGTCGATGCGGTTGGTCATGGTGCCCGACGTCACCAGGGTCTGGGTGAGCAGCTGACCGGGGGACAGCTGGTAGGGGGCACCCGCCCGGCGCAGCGAGGTGAGTACGTCGAACTCCCACGGCTCCAGTTGGTGTTCGGCGAAAGCGATCCGCCGTGCCCGGTCGAGGTGGCGGGCGAGGCGGCTCACCCGGCTGAGAACCTCCAGCGGTTCCACGTCGAGATCGGGGCGTTCGCGTCGCCATGCTGCGACCAGTCTGTCGACCTCGTCCTCCATGGTCATCAGTGTAGTAGTTCTGTCGGCATGAAGTTTCTTGACGTCAAGACAAAAATGAGTGGATGCCGGGACTCCGCCGGTGGAAGGCTCCGAGCGCCAGGGTCGCCGTTCAGGCACGGCCGCCCGACAGTCGCAAGGAGGCCTTTCATGCCAGCCGCTCCGGTGTGGGACCCACAGCAGTACCTTCGGCACGCCGACCACCGCACCCGCCCCTTCCTCGACCTGCTCGCCCGCATACCCGAGCTGCCCACCGACGGCCGCCCGCCGCGCATCGCCGACCTCGGCTGCGGGCCGGGCAACATCACCGCGCTGCTCGCCGACCGCTGGCCCGACGCCCGCATCACCGGGTTCGACAGCTCACCCGACATGCTCGACGCCGCCCAGCGGCACGCCGGCCCCACATCCGGCGGCGGGCACCTCGACTTCGCACCGGGTGACATAGCCCACTGGAATCCGCCCGGCGCCTACGACCTGATCGTCTCCAACGCCGCCCTGCAGTGGGTGCGCGGCCACGCGGAACTCTTCAAGTCCTGGCTGGAGGCGCTGCCCGCAGGCGGCGTGCTCGCCTTCCAGGTGCCCGGCAACTTCATCGCGCCCAGTCACGCGCTGCTCGGCGAGCTGTGCGACACCCCCCGCTGGCGGGACCGGCTCGGTGAGCAGGGCCGCCGCTACGTCCACATCCTCGAACCGTACGAGTACCTCCAGCGCCTCACCGACGCCGGCTGCGCGGTCGACGCCTGGGAGACGACCTACGTGCAGTTGCTGCCGGGGGAGGACCCGGTGCTGGACTGGGTGCGGGGCACCGCGCTGCGCCCGGTCCTGACCGCGCTGGCGGACGACCCGCAGGCCGCCGACGCCTTCGTCGAGGAGTACCGGCAGCAGCTGCGCCTGGCGTACCCGCCGGGGCCGCACGGCACGGTGTTCCCGTTCCGCCGGATCTTCGCCGTGGCCAGAAAGCAACCCGGGTGACGGTGACCCCGGTCCCGGCTTTCTGTTGCCCGGGCAGGCCTATCGGGCCTGCCCGGGTCGCTTTGCCGGCCACTGGATCTGGCTGAAACCCGCTGTTGTCGGCAGTGCGTCCACAAACCGGGACAACCGTCAATCAGAGGTTGACCAGCGGGGGGTGATGGCCAAGGATCGCCGCCATGCCGACCCGAACCGCCAAGCGCAGTCGAAGCCGACGCGCCGCCCAGAGCGCCTTCGGGTTGCTGCTGCTCGCCAAGAACGCCGTCATGGGTCTGGCCGCCCTGCTGCTGCTGGCCGCCGGGGTGTGGACCTCCTGGGACAGCGCCCAGCACACCATGCTCACGACCGGACGCGAGCAGGGCACCATGACGGTGGCGTCCTGCGAGGAGGGGGACTGCACCGGCCCGTTCGTGCCGACCGCGGGCCGGGGCAGCCCGCGGGTCGAGGTCACGCTGGACGAGTCGCTGACCCGGAAGACCGGGGAGCAGCTCTCCGTGGTGCTCCGCCCGGGCACCGACAGCGCACTGCGCACCGGCCCCGCCGGCATCCTGCACTCCTGGATGCCGCTCGCCGGGGCCCTGCTGCTGGCGGCCCTGGTGGTGGCGGGCGGCCTGCGCATGCGCAGGACCGCCTGGACCCTCGCCCTGCTCGGCGGCGCCCTGATGGCCGGGACCTTCACCGCCCTCCAGCTCTGACCCGGGCTGCCGCCGCATCCCCGCCATCCGGCCCGCGACCGGACGCCGACGGCACCGGCAACACCAACAGCACAGGCAGAACCGCCAACGGCGACGGGCGGGGACGACGGGCCTCAGCCCGCCGTCCCC
>NZ_BAAHCA010000355.1:0-4674 GCF_054776295.1 Streptomyces sparsus | reverse complement strand
ACCTGCTCGACGCCCTCGACGCACTGCTCGCCGAACCGCCGTTGCGGGCCGCCGCCCACCGTCCCGCGGCGAAGGTCATGGCCAAGGCCGTGCGCCGGGACTTCGACCGGCTCGCCGCCCGGGTCGGTGACGCGCTCGCCGCCGAACCCGGACCCGAGCGCGACGAGGCCGTGCACACCGCGCGCAAGGCCGCCAAACGCACCCGGTACGCCGCCGAGGCGGCCCGGCCGGTCCTCGGCAAACCCGCCAAGCGCTACGTACGCCACATGAAGGACCTGCAGAGCCTGCTGGGTGAGCACCAGGACAGCGTCGTGACCCGCAGCGCGCTGCGGGAACTCGCCACCCAGGCCCACGCGGCCGGCGAACCCTCCTTCACCTACGGCGTACTGCACGAACGCGAGGCGCGGAGCGCCGCCCGGTGCGAGGAGGAGCTGCCGGGGGAGTGGGGCCGCATCACCGCCTTCACCACCTCCGACCGGGCCGAACGCCTCGCCGCCCGCCACTGAGACCGTCCGCCGGGACCGTCTGCCGGCCGGGTCCGGGAGCCGGCCGGCGGCCCCCGCCGCGGCGATCCGGGGGCCGTACCGGAGGCGTTAGGCTGGATGACCACCCACCGTCGAACCGCCCCCGTACACGAGGACACCCCATGCCTGTCGAGTCGGTCTTCCCGCGCCTGGAGGCTCTCCTCCCGCACGTCCAGAAGCCGATCCAGTACGTCGGCGGAGAACTCAACTCCCGAGTCAAGGAGTGGGACGACTGCGACGTGCGCTGGGCGCTGATGTACCCGGACGCCTACGAGGTCGGCCTGCCCAACCAGGGCGTCATGATCCTCTACGAGGTGCTCAACGAGCGGGAGGGTGTGCTCGCCGAGCGCACCTACAGCGTCTGGCCCGACCTCGAGAAGCTGATGCGCGAGCACCGGGTGCCGCAGTTCACCGTCGACGCGCACCGGCCGGTCGGCGAGTTCGACGTACTCGGTGTGTCCTTCTCCACCGAACTCGGCTACACCAACCTGCTCACCGCGCTCGACCTGGCCGGCATCCCGCTGCGCGCCGAGGACCGCACGCTGGACCACCCGATCGTCATGGCGGGCGGCCACGCCGCGTTCAACCCGGAGCCGATCGCGGACTACATCGACTGCGCGGTGGTCGGCGACGGCGAGCAGGCCGTGCTGGAGGCCACGGAGATCATCCGCCGCTGGAAGGCCGAGGACCGGCCCGGGGGACGCGAGGAGGTGCTGTTCCGCCTCGCCAGGACGGGCGGCGTGTACGTGCCCGGCTTCTACGACGTCGAGTACCTCCCGGACGGCCGCATCGCCCGCATGGTGCCCAACCGGTCCGGCGTGCCGTGGCGGGTCTCCAAGCACACCGTCATGGACCTCGACGAGTGGCCCTACCCCAAGCAGCCGCTGGTGCCGCTCGCGGAGACCGTCCACGAGCGCATGTCCGTGGAGATCTTCCGCGGCTGCACCCGGGGCTGCCGCTTCTGCCAGGCCGGCATGATCACCCGCCCGGTGCGCGAACGCTCCATCACCGGCATCGGCGACATGGTCGAGAAGGGCCTCAAGAACACCGGTTTCGAGGAGGTCGGGCTGCTCTCGCTCTCCTCCGCCGACCACTCGGAGATCGCCGACGTCGCCAAGGGCCTCGCCGACCGCTACGAAGAGGACAAGATCGGCCTCTCGCTGCCGTCCACCCGTGTCGACGCCTTCAACATCGACCTGGCGAACGAGCTGACGCGCAACGGCCGCCGCTCCGGCCTGACCTTCGCGCCGGAGGGCGGCAGCGAACGCATCCGCAAGGTCATCAACAAGATGGTCTCCGAGGAGGACCTGATCCGGACCGTCGCCACCGCCTACGGCAACGGCTGGCGGCAGGTGAAGCTGTACTTCATGTGCGGCCTGCCCACCGAGACCGACGATGACGTGCTCCAGATCGCCGACATGGCGACGAGGGTCATCGCCAAGGGCCGGGAGGTGTCCGGCTCCAACGACATCCGCTGCACGGTCTCCATCGGCGGTTTCGTACCGAAGCCGCACACCCCGTTCCAGTGGGCCCCGCAGCTCAGCGCCGAGGACACCGATGTGCGGCTGAGCAAGCTCAGGGACCGCATCCGCGGCGACAAGAAGTACGGCCGGTCCATCGGCTTCCGCTACCACGACGGCAAGCCCGGCATCGTCGAGGGCCTGCTCTCCCGCGGTGACCGCCGCGTCGGCGACGTCATCCGCGCGGTCTACGAGGCGGGCGGCCGGTTCGACGGCTGGCGCGAGTACTTCAGCTACGACCTGTGGATGGAGTCCGCCGCCAAGGCGCTGCCCGCGCACGGCGTCGACGTCGACTGGTACACCACCCGCGAGCGCACCTACGAGGAGGTCCTGCCCTGGGACCACCTGGACTCCGGCCTCGACAAGGACTGGCTCTGGGAGGACTGGCAGGACTCGCTCGACGAGACCGAGGTCGAGGACTGCCGCTGGACCCCCTGCTTCGACTGCGGCGTCTGCCCCCAGCTCGACACCGAGATCCAGATCGGCCCGACGGGCAAGAAGCTGCTGCCCCTGACGGTCAAGAACTCCGAACCGACACCGAGCGGCCACACGCACTGAACCGGGCGGGGCGGCCGGACGCCGCCACCGGTGCCGTCGCCCGCCCAGGGGTCGTTCGTGGGCGGGGTTCGCGTGATGACGCGGTGGCCGGCGCGAGTCGACCCCGTGGCCGTCCGCCGTGGCGCCGCTTGCCCCGCGCCGACTGCTCGGGTCGCAGGGCCGCGTGGCATCCTGGCCGGATGCCGCAGCTCGTTGTCCCCACCGTGCAGGTGCACGCCTCTTTTGTCGCCGCCGCGGAGGAGTTCAAGGCGGAGGGGCGGGGCGGTCCCGAGGACCGGTCGATGATCGGGCGGGACATCCGGGTGCACGGTGACCGGTGGCGCGCCCCCCAGTTCTTCGCCCGCTACGTGGCGGAGGTCCGCGCCGACGCACTGGAGGGCACGCCGCGCCCGGAGGGGTTCGTGCCGTGCACGACGCTCTGGTACGTCGACGGTGACACCTTCCTGGGGCGGATCGCCGTCCGGCACCGGCTCAATCCGGCGCTGCTGGAGTGGGGTGGCCACATCGGTTACGACGTGCGGCCCGGTGCGCGCCGCCGCGGCCACGCCACCGCCATGCTGCGGGAGTCGCTGCCGGTGGCCCGTCGGCTCGGGATCGCGGAGGTGCTGGTGACGTGCGACCACGACAACACCGCGTCGCGCCGGGTCATCGAGGCGTGCGGCGGGGTTTTTGAGGACCGGCGCCGGGAGAAGCTGCGGTACTGGATCACCACCGGGGAGAGCGGCCCGGCGGGCGCCGCCACCACCGGCAAGTAGGCTGGGGACAGGCCGTACCGGTTCCGCCCCGCTTCCCGGGGCCGCCCGGCGGCGGCCGGCGACGTCCGACCGAGGGTGGCGACCGGCGCCCGGCGCCACCCCGTCAGCCAAGGAGAAGGACCCTGGGCAAGCGACAGCCCGAAGGCCCACCGCCCGCACCCGCGGTGCAGCGCATCCGACTGCGCTACACCAAGCGAGGCCGCCTCCGGTTCACCAGCCACCGCGACTTCCAGCGCGCTTTCGAGCGCGCCCTGCGCCGATCCGCGGTCCCCATGGCGTACTCCGCCGGTTTCACCCCGCACCCGAAGGTCTCCTACGCCAACGCGGCGCCGACCGGTACCGCCAGTGAGGCCGAGTACCTGGAGGTCGCCGTCACCGAGCACCGCGACCCGGCGGTGCTGCGCGCGCTGCTCGACGAGTCGATGCCCGACGGGCTCGACATCATCGACGCGGTCGAGGCGCACACCTCCGGCTTCGCCGAGCGGCTCGAGGCCTCGCACTGGGAGCTCCGCCTGGACGGCGTCGAGCCGGAGGTCGCCGAGCGTGCCGCCGCCGCGTTCCTGGCGGCGGGCAGCGTCGAGGTGCAGCGGCAGACCAAGAAGGGCCTGCGCACCTTCGACGCGCGGGCCGCCGTCGCCTCACTGGAGACGGCACCCGGCAACCGTAGCGATCCGGTGCATTCCGGGCCCGCGCGTGTCGGACACGATAGGCCCGACGTCGGACCCTGTGCGATACTGCGGCTGGTGGTACGGCACCTGACACCTGCCGTGCGACCCGACGACGTCCTGTCCGGTCTCCGCGCTACGGCCGACCTGGCGCCGCCGGTCCCCGTAGCGGTGACCAGGCTGGCGCAGGGGCCGCTCGATGAGGAGACCGGCACGGTGACCGACCCGCTGGCGCCCGACCGCGACGCAACCCCCGTCGCGACGGCGCCCGGATCCACCGCGTAGGGCCGGCGTCGCAGCGCCGCCGACGTGCCACGCACCCAGGGAGCCACCCGGGTACCCGCCGGACGGCAGGCGCACTGACCAGGAGACTTTCGCCGTAGCCGGCCGAATGGCACGGAACCGGCGAGTGAGACAACAGCTCCCGTGCGGCGCCCGCGCCCCCGGACTGCCGCCCCGCCACACGCGCGGGACGCGGCCGAACTGAGGACACAGCGCCGCGCCAGGGAGCGTGACGGGAGAACCGCCCGCATGCCCGAGCAGACAGACTCCGCTTCCGCGGAGAGCAACGACAACAACAGCAGTCCGAGTGACAGCCTGCCGCCGCGCAGGCGTCGCCGGGTCGCCTCGCGCCCGGCCGGGCCCCCCGCCG
>NZ_BAAHCA010000354.1:0-4695 GCF_054776295.1 Streptomyces sparsus | reverse complement strand
CTGCGCCCGCGGCCTGAGGGGCGGACGGCCCCCGTGGCGTGTGCCTGTCCTCGTGGGGCGGCGCCCGCCCCGCTCAGTGGCTCAGCGATGACCGGGAGGCGGCGGCGAGGGCGGCCGTCAGCTCGGTGTCGGCCTGCCGGTCGAAGGCGAGTCGGGCCCGCAGCGCGGCCTGGGGGCCCGACGTCAGGCACCAGCGCCACCAGTGCCGCAGGGCGTCCGGCGTGACCTCGTCGGCGGGGATCACCGCCGGCCAGTTGCACGCCTGGGCCTGCGCGGTGACCTTCGCACCGCCCTCGACCGGGTCGACGACCAGCGCCGGCACGCCCGCCCGCAACGCCAGTACCAGGCCGTGCAGCCGGTTGGTGACGAGGACGTCCAGCCGGCGCAGCAACGAGTCGAACTGGCCGACGGTTCCGCACAGCCGCCAGTCGTCGCGGGCGAGCCTGGTGTCCAGTTCCACCCGCGCGCAGTCCTCGCCCGCGAGCCAGCCGGTCACCGCGTCCGCCACCCGGTCGTGCCGGCGCAGAGCGCCGTACTCGCCCTGCCCCCGGGTGAGGGCCACACCGGCCACCGGCGCCCGGGGCACGTCGCAGGCGGCGGACGACAGGTCGAGGGTGGGCGGCGCCTCGGTGCCGTCGCGCGCCACGACGCGGTGGAAGCCGCGCGCCGCCGGGGAGGACGCGTCCACGACCGAGACGCCGACCGCCAGCCGGTGGCAGTGCGCGAAGCGCCGGTGCAGCCCCTCCACCTGCGGACCGTGCACCGGCCCGCAGACGAAGACCAGCCGTCCGTAGCGGTCGTCGTCGACGTCGTCGAAGTGCAGGGCGTCCGGGCGGTAGCCGGGGCTCCAGACCGTGTCGTAGGCGATCTGCTCCCGGTCCAGGATCTCCTGCACGCGGTACAGGGCCAGAACGTCACCGGCTGTCACTTCGCCGTCGAGAAAACTGAACCACCCGGTCAGCAGTGTTTTGCCCCGGTCTGTCCGGGCACCTCGGCTTCCGTCCTCGGCAGCGTGCTCGGCCAGGTGGTCGGCCGCCCGCGCGAGGGAGGGATCGGTGCGGGGCGCGGTCGGCCCGGCTGCTGTACGTCGTTCGTCCATGGCAGCCGGGTTCACGCCTTCCCGTTCCTTACACCCGCCCGCCCGGGGCCGGGAGTCCTTTCCGGACACCCGGCGGTGCGGGCGGTCGGCGGACGGACCGTCCGGGCACGGCACCAGGCCGCAGGAGAGACCAGGAGAGACGCATGAAGAAGCAGCAACCTTGGCGACGGGCGGTGGTCACCGGGGGCGCCGGCTTTGTCGGTTCCCATCTGTGTGAGCGGCTGCTGGAGAGCGGTGTGCGGGTGCTCGCGGTCGACAACCTCGCCTCCGGCAGCATGGAGAACATCGCGGAGTTCGAGGGCGTGGACGGCTTCTCGTTCGAGCACCTCGACGTGAGCGAGCCGGGTGCGCTGCGTTCGCTGCCCGGCGGGCCCTTCGACCTGGTGATGCACCTTGCCTGCCCGGCGTCGCCGATGGACTACCTGCGGTTGCCGCTGGAGACGCTGGAGGTCGGCAGCGCCGGCACCCGCAACGCCCTGGAGCTGGCGTACCGCGACGGCGCCCGCATGGTGCTGGCGTCCACCTCCGAGGTGTACGGCGACCCGCAGGTGCACCCGCAGACCGAGGACTACTGGGGGCACGTGAACCCGGTCGGCCCGCGCAGCGTGTACGACGAGGCGAAGCGCTACGCGGAGGCGCTGGTGACGGCGCACCGGCGGGAGCGCGGTACCGACGCCGCCATCGTGCGGATCTTCAACACCTACGGGCCGAGGATGCGCCCCGGTGACGGCCGGGCGGTGCCGGCCTTCGTGCAGCAGGCGCTCAACGGGGAGCCGCTGACCGTGGCCGGCGACGGCAGCCAGACCCGGTCGCTGTGCTTCGTCGACGACACCGTGGACGGCCTGCTGGCGCTGGCCGCGAGCGACTTCCCCGGGCCGGTCAACATCGGCAACGACCAGGAGACCACGATGCTGGACCTGGCGCGGCGCATCATCGAGCTGGCCGGTTCCGACTCCGACGTCACGTTCCGCGAGCGCCCGACGGACGACCCGTCGCGGCGTCGCCCCGACATCGCTCTGGCCCGGCGGGAACTGGGCTGGGCACCGCAGGTCGGCTGGCAGGAAGGCCTGAAACACACGATCGAGTGGTTCGCCGGCCGGGCCTCTGCGCCGGCCGGGTGAGCGTCACCACTCCCGGCGTTTGACATCGCAGCCGAAGGCAACTGCGGAGTCCAGCCACGCCCGTGGGCTGCGGGCGTGCCCGATCCTCTCGACGGAGGCCCTCATATGCGCATCCTCGGCATCAACGCCGTCTTCCACGATCCGGCCGCCGCGCTGATCGTCGACGGACGGACTGTCGCCGCCGCGGAGGAGGAGCGTTTCTCCCGCCGCAAGCACGGCAAACGGCCGGTGCCCTTCTCCGCGTGGGAGATGCCCGAGCAGGCCGCCGCCTGGTGCCTGGAGCACGCCGGCCTGACTCCGGACCAGGTGGACGCGGTGGCCTTCTCCTTCGACCCGGAGCTGGCCCTGCCTGCGGAGGAGATGGGGCTCGACGACCCGTGGGACCACCTGCGCCGCACCTACGCCCGGATGGCGCCGGAGTTCCTCGCCGAGGCACTGCCCGGCCTGGACCCGACGCGGTGCCGGTTCGTCCCGCACCACGTGGCGCACGCGGCGTCCGCAGCGCTGGCCGGGCCCCACCAGGACAGCGCGGTGCTGGTGCTGGACGGCCGGGGTGAGGCGGCCTCGCACCTGGCCGGCCACTACCGCGGCGGACAGCTGACCAAGCTGGCCTCCCAGGCGCTGCCCGACTCGCTGGGCCTGGTCTACGAGGAGCTCACCGCGCATCTGGGCTTTCTGCGTTCCAGCGACGAGTACAAGGTGATGGCGCTGGCGTCGTACGGCAAGCCGCGTTTCCTGCCGCAGCTCCAGCAGTCGGTCTTCGCCACCGGGGACGGCGGTTTCTGCGCCCGCGGCGTGGACTGGCAGTCGCTGGTCCCCCGGAGGGAGCCGGGCGCGCCCTGGACGCAGGACCACGCCGACCTGGCGTCCAGCGCACAGATCTGCCTGGAGGAGGTCGTGCTGCAACTGGCCCGCTGGCTGCACGAGCAGACCGGCGAGCGTTGCCTCACGATGGCCGGCGGAGTGGCGCTGAACTGCGTCGCCAACTCGCGGATCGCCGCCGACGGCCCGTTCGAGCGGATCTGGGTGCAGCCCGCCGCGGGTGACGCGGGCACCGCGCTGGGAGCGGCGTTGCAGGTGGCCGCCGACGAGGGCGACAGGCCGCTGCCGATGCCCGGCGCCGACCTCGGCCGCGAGTGGTCGGAGGAGGAGATCCGGCAGATCCTCGAGGACGCGGCGGTGCCCTACGAGCGCCCGGACGACATCGCGGTGGCGGCGGCCGAGGTGCTCGCCGAGGACGGGATCGTCGCCTGGTTCCAGGGCCGCAGCGAGTACGGTCCGCGGGCGCTGGGCCGCAGGTCGCTGCTGGCGCACCCGGGCCGGGAGGCGAACCTCGATCGGGTGAACCAGGTCAAGGGCCGGGAGGAGTTCCGTCCGATCGCGCCCATGGTGGCGGCGGACCGGGCGCCGGAGATCTTCGACGGGCCGCAGCCCAGCCCCTACATGCTGTTCGTGCACGACGTGCGGGAGGGCTGGCGGGAGCGCATCCCGGCGGTGGTCCACACCGACGGCACCGCACGGATCCAGACGGTGGACCCGGCGCGCGAGCCCGTGGTCGCGAGAATGCTGGAGGCGTTCGAGCAGCGCACCGGCCTCCCGGTCGTGGTCAACACCAGTCTGAACACCGCGGGGCGGCCCATGGTGGACTCCCCCAGGGACGCCCTGGAGTGCTTCGGCTCCTCCCCCGTCGACCTGCTGGCCATCGGCCCGTTCGCGGTGCGCAGGGGGGCGATGTTCCGGTGAGCGCTGATCACGAGGCCTACTCCGTGGTGATCCCCACGGTGGGGCGGAGCTGCCTGGCCGACTGCCTGGGCGCGCTGGCCCGCTCGGAGGGCCCTGCGCCGGACGAGGTGGTGCTGGTCGACGACCGACCGGAGCGGGAGTCGGACCCCGCGCCGCTGCCGCTGGCCGTGCTCGGCTCGCTGCGGGACCGGACGACGGTGGTGCGCACCGGCGGACGCGGTCCGGCCGCGGCCCGCAACATCGGGTGGCGGATGGTGTCGACGCCCTGGGTGGCGTTCCTCGACGACGACGTGCGGGTGTCGGCGGACTGGCGTGAGCGGCTGGCCGAGGACCTCGCCGCCTGCCCGGTGGAGGCGGCCGGCACCGAGGCCGACCTGGTGGTGCCGCTGCCCGAGGACCGGCGGCCCACCGACTGGGAGCGCAACACCGCCGGCCTGGCCGACGCCCGCTGGGTGACGGCCGACCTCGCCTACCGTACGGACGCGCTGAAGGCCGTGAACGGCTTCGACGAGCGGTTCCTGCGCGCCTTCCGTGAGGACGCGGACTTGGCGCTGCGCCTCCAGGACGCCGGCTGGCGGATCACCACCGGCACCCGCCGCACCGAGCACCCGGTGCGGGAGGCCGGCGCGTGGGTCTCGGTTCGGGCCCAACGCGGCAACGCCGACGACGCGTTGATGCTGCGGCTGCACGGTCCGTCCTGGTGGCAGCGGGCGTCCGCGCCGCGCGGCCGGT
>NZ_BAAHCA010000353.1:0-4702 GCF_054776295.1 Streptomyces sparsus | reverse complement strand
CGGCGCGGCAGCCGCCCCTCGCCGTAGATGAGCACGTGCCGGCCCGAGTCGAGCGCGGCCACGGCGTCGTCGAGGGCGTCGGCGGCGCGGGCGGTCCTGCGGTGCACGGGGACGTGACCGCCGCGTTCCAGCAGGTGGCGCAGCCCGGGCACCCGCCACAGACCCGCCGTGGCCAGGATGACGGGGTCGATGTCGAGGCGGTGCAGGGCGGCGAGCACCACACCGGGGTCCACGAGCGACGTGTGGTTGGCGAGCAGGATGCTCGGGCCCGGGGGAGTGTCGAGTTCGGCCGAGACCGTCAGGTGGCCGAGAAGGGGGACGACGGCGGCGGCGACACGGCTGAGCACGGGACTCCTCGGGCTGGAACGGCGGTGGCGAGATCATCTTGTGTGCCCGGAGCCCCGACGGCCTGAGTGCGCGTACTCATCTCCACCGGTGATGTCACCCCCGCACGCGGAGGTGACATCACCGGCCGCCGGTGCCGCCCGCTCAGAGTCCCTGGGCCCGTGTCACCTGCACGATGAGCGCGACCAGGAGCAGCGCGCACATCGCGCCGAAGAGCATCGCCCCGAACACCACGAGGGCGCCTGCCGCCGCCAGCGGTCCGAGGGCGGTGACGCGCGTCCTGAGGTCCATCTCCTTGACCACCTGCACGATCTGCGTCACGTCCGGCCCAGCCGAGGAGCGTTCCTCGACGTCGACGTCGATGAGGGCGGTGTGGCAGGACAGCGACGGGGACGGGCCGTCGACGAGGAGGGAGAACGTGAGGGTCTGGCCGGCGGCTATCAGTCCCGGGCCGATGAGGACAGCGTCACCCGACACCGAGGCCTGCGGCAGGGCCCGGCCGGCCGGCCGCGATTCGGAGTTGATCATCTCCACGATGGGTGCGCCGACGGCCAGCCTGATCGGCCGGCCGTTGTCGTACGCGCTGCTCGGCACGTCCTGGCGCCCGATGTTGGAAAGAGTGAGGCGCAGGAGGCGGGGGTCGGCCAGCGGTGTGCCGTTCCGGACGACCTGCAGGCTGCTCCGCACCGACGTCGTGGCGTTGAGAAGGCGACCCGCGTGGGACATGTGCACGGTCAGGCTCCCTCGTCGGCGCCCTGCCGCGCGCAGCGTCGCCCACACCGTGGCAGCGGCGGCCAGGGCCGCCGTCACCACCGCGCCTGCGGACCAGAAGACGCCGGAGGTGTACCACTCGCTGGCGTAGTGACTCATGCCCGACATCCAACCGACTTCTCCCCGGCGACGTGACCGGATCGACCTCATCGGTGGCGACTTGGGGCTCCCGCCGACCGGGGGACGCGCGCGGCGCCGAAGGGGCGCAGCCGCTGACGGTGGCACCGCGCCCGCTGCCGCGGGGTGCGCACCGGCGATGCCTGAGGGAACTCCGCCGTGCGAGTCGCCCCGTTCCGCCCGGATGCGCCGACCGGTACACCCGCAGATACTCGAAAAGTCATGATTCGTACCTTTTTGGCATGGCTGATGAGGTACGGAAATCAATCAGAAGGAGTTCTGTGATGGTGGTCAAGTGGCTGAGTGACAGCGGCGTGCGCAGTGAACACGCCTACACCGCTGCCTTCGTGTCCATCGGGCTCTCGGTGCTCTCCTGGGGTGCCTCGGTCAAGGCCGAGGGCACGTCCCGGGCCGACCGGTGGGGCATCTTCGTCGGTGAGTGGGCGCCGACCTTCTTCGGCCTGGGGCTGGCCCTGAAGCACTACGAGAACGACTGACCGATCCTGTCCCACCCCACCGCCCCACTCCGCCCCGCCCCGGGCCCTGAAGCGGAGTGGGGCGGCCCGCTGTCCGCCGACCGTGCCGCCACTCCATGGGCGGTGGTGTGCGCCGATCAAGTGAGTTTCCGCTCCTCGACGCCCCCCGCGCCGTGGACGTGGTTAGGCAGCCGAAGCGCCGGGTACCACGCGCCGTCATGCGCGCACTGCTGATCAACTGCACCCTGAAGCCCTCGCCCCAGCCCTCGAACACCGAGGCACTCGCCGAAGTCGTCATGGAGGAACTGCGACGGCGCGGCAGCACGGTGGAGTCCGTGCGTGCCGTGGACCTGGACATCCGCCCCGGCGTGGAGACGGACATGGGCGACGGTGACGCGTGGCCCTCTGTCCACGCCGAACTGCTGGCCTCCGAGATCCTCGTCATCGCCTCGCCCACCTGGCTGGGCCGGCCGTCGTCCGTCGCCCAACGGGTGCTGGAACGCATGGACGCGATGCTGAGCGAGACCGACGACGAAGGCCGGCCGGTGGCGTTCAACCGGGTGGCCGGAGTGGTCGTGACCGGCAACGAGGACGGCGCCCACCACGTCATCAGCGAGATCGGTGGCGCGCTCGGCGACATCGGCTACACCATTCCCGGCCAGGCGTGGACGTACTGGCACCTGGGGCCCGGCCCCGGCCCGGACTACCTCGACGAGGAGCGCGGTCGGGAGTGGGCGCACTCCACCGGCCGCGCCATGGCGGCCAACCTCCACGGCGTCGCCGTGGCCCTGCGCGAGAACCCCCTGCCGCCGCCCCCCAGCTGAACCCGGCGTTCCCCCCGGCCGGCCGTCACGCGCCCTCGGGGGCGACGGGCGGGAGCGCCGTCCGAGGAGTGACGGACGAGCACCGGCCCCGGAGGCGAGCAAGGTCGCGACAGGAAGAACCGGGACGGTGACGGAGGACGTCCTCCACAGCGCAAGGAAGATCATCGCGCTCGGGAGGCCCTCATGACCGCCACTCGCCACCTCTGGCTCGCTCGTCACGGTGAGGCCACCGAGGACGAGCACGCCCTCTCCGAGCGGGGCCGCCGTCAGGCGGAGCTGCTCGGGGAGCGGTTCAGCCGCGTTCCGCTCTCGGCCGTCCATCACGGACCGCTGCACCGCGCCGCCGAGACCGCACGACTGGTCGGCGGCCGGCTGCCCGGCGTACCGCTGCACGAGTGCGAAGCGGCCGGGGACTACCTGCCCCACATACCCGCCCCGGATGAGTTGCCGTTCGCCTCGGCCGACGCCACGTTGCGCCGCTTGGCGGCGTTTCCGGCCCGGGAGCGCGAGCAGGGCCCCGCACTGGCCGGGGAGGCGCTCGCCCGGTTCTCCGGACCCGTGGAGGGCGACGAGCCGCGCCACGAACTCGTCATCACACACAACTTCCTCATCGGCTGGATGGTGCGGGCGGCCCTCCACGCGCCGACGTGGCGGTGGATCGGGCTCAACCACGGCAACGCCTCGCTCACGCTCATCCGCTACGAGCCCGACCGGCCGGCCTCGTTGGTCCTTCTCAACGACATGGGCCATCTCCCCGAGGACCTGCGCTGGACGGGTTTCAGCGCCGCCGCGCGCCCCTGACCGCCGCACCTCGCTCGCCGCCGCGGCCCGAACGCGTCCCGGCTCGGCCGTCGCCTCCCTGTGCCCGCCACCGCCGCATGGGACGGCACGGGAGGGGAAACCGGTGGCGCATGGTTGTGAGCAAGAGGTACGCGGTCGCCGCCTCCGGCCAGTGGACGGACGAGGAGGAGGGACGTACCCGGTTGCCGGCCGGCGAGGTCCACGCGTGGGAGCGGGGAACGAACCAGACCGTGTGCGGCCTGTCGCTTCACCGGTCCCGACTGGCACGCTTCCCGCACGTCGCCTGGCCGGACACGTTTCCCGAGTCGGGCGGCGCCGCCGACCGTGTCCAGCGGATCTGCCGGCGCTGCGCGTCCGTGGCGGGGCGCCGCGGGAGCGACGCCCGGCCCCGATGGCACCGCACCGACCCACGCCCCTGAGCCCCGCGCACGGTGGAAGCGGGACGTCTGGCGCGTGGGCTTCTGCCGGAGCAGCCGTTCCGGGCCGCGTCGGGCCGCGTCGGGCCGCTCCGGGCGGAAGCCCGCCGGAGGGAGGATCACCGCACGGAAGGCGCCGGTCGGCGGAAGAGCCTCACCCGGCGGCGGGCGTCACCGCGCGGAGGGTGTCACTGGGCGCCGAACTTCTGCGTCCACCAGGGGCCGCCGGAGCCCTGGTGGACACCGATGCCGACCTCCTTGAAGGCGCAGTTGAGGATGTTCGCCCGGTGGCCCGGACTGTCCATCCAGCCCTGCATGACCTGCGCGGGGGTCTGCTGGCCGCGGGCGATGTTCTCGCCGTAGGTGCTCCAGCGGTAGCCGGCGGCGGTGATGCGCTCGCCCGGCCCGGAGCCGTCGGGTGACGTGTGGGAGAAGTAGTCGCGGGCCGCCATGTCCTGCGAGTGCTTCAGCGCCGCGGAGGCCAGCCTGCTGTTGGACCGCACCGCGCCGCAGCCGTTCTGGGCGCGCTCCCGGTTGAGGATGGCGATGACCTGCTGCGCGGTGCCTCCCGTGGCGGCCTGCGGCGGGGCGGGGCGCTTCTCGACATCGGGGGCCGGCGGGGCCGGCTTCGGCGGGGCTTTCGGTGTGGTCGGCGCGGCGGAGCTGGGGGTCGGCTTCGCCTTGGGCTTCGCGGAGGTCACCGAGGGGCTGGGGGAGGGGGAGGAGGAGGCGGACGGGGAGGCCGACTCGTCGGACGCGGACGGCGAGGGAGCGGGCTCGGACACCGACGTCTCGGGCGCCGGTTCCGCGGCGGCCGGACTGACGGTGGTGCTCTCGTCGGGGGAGTCCAGCAGCATGCGTCCGGCTCCGATCGCCGTGACGACGGTCGCGGCGGCTGCCACCGCGGTGATCACACGGCGGCGTCGCCGCCCGCGGTGGGCCTTGCCGTGCC
>NZ_BAAHCA010000352.1:0-4704 GCF_054776295.1 Streptomyces sparsus | reverse complement strand
CTGAGAGGCGCCGCGGGGGCGCCTCGCACGCCGTGCCTCAGCGTGTGGAGACGCGCAGGAAGGTCACCGAGTGGGCGGGGAAGGTGTGGGTGAAGTGCTCACCCACGCCGTGCAGCGTGGAGCGGACCGGTCTGACCGGCCGCGAGTCCGCGGTGTTCTCGGCAGCCGGGTCGGCTGCCAGCGTGGTCACCTCGGCCGTCGGTGCCGTCCGGGTGCCGAGGTCGATCCGCGTGCGGGCTTCGGAGGCCTGCGCGTTGACCACCTTGACCAGCAGCTCACCGCTGGCCGTGTCGCGTGTGACCACCTGGCGGAAGGGCTCGGCCACCTTGTCGTCGGTGAACTCGCCCCACTTCTCGCCGTCGAGGTACAGCGACACCTGCCGGCCGCGGACGGAGACCCGCACGTCGTAGCTGCGGCCGGTCTCGACGGTCGTGTCCTTCTCGACCATCGTCTGCTTGCCGCCGTCCACCGACTTCTCCACGGCGGAGCGGGTGTTGCCCCACCCGCCCAGGTTCCACCAGTAGTGGTTGCCGGTGTCCTTGACGCCGAACGCGACCAGGAAGCCCTCGCTGCCCGACGTCTTGGTGGCCTTCACACGCAGGTCGTAGTTCTGCCAGCTCCTGTCGCCCGCGGTGACGAGGGTGTTCTCGGCCGCCTCGTCCGACTGCACGAACGCCCCGTCCCGGACGGACCACGAGCCGGTGCCGGCGGCCCGCGTCCACTGGGCGTCACCGGCCGAGAAGTCGTCGGAGAGCAGGGTCCGGCCGTTCGCGTCGGTCACCCGCACGTCGTCGTAGGCGGCGCTGGTCGCCCAGGTGGACAGCCCCACGGCGCCGGTGATCGGTCCGGACACGGCCGGCGTGCTCGAAGCGGTCGAGGGCACCACCTCGTCCCCGACGTTGGTCATGAACAGCTTCTGCATCTCGTAGTTGGCCGACCCCCAGGAGCGTGCGTTGTCGAACCAGATCATGTCGGGCGTCCACTGCACGTAGTCCCGGTTGGCCAGCAGGGGAGCGTAGGAGGCCAGCTTCACCACGTCCGCGTTGCGTTCCAGGCCCGTCATGAAGGCCGCCTCGGCCAGGGCGTTGGAGAACCTGTTGCCCTGCGAGGCGTACTCGCCAAGGAAGACGTCCGGGCCCTCGCGGTCGTAGGAGTCGTAGCGGTCGTTGTTCTCCAGGAACCACTGCGGGCTGTTGTAGTAGTGCTCGTCCACCATGGCCACGTCCGTCTGGCGGCTCAGCTCCCAGGCCCGGTCGAAGACCGAACCGGCGTCGTCAGGACCGGAGTTGGCGATGACGGTGATCTCCGGGTGCTTCGCCTCGATCGCCTTGCGGAACTCGGCCAGCCGGTCGAAGTACTGCTCGGGCAGGTTCTCCTCGTTGCCGACTCCGAGGTGGGTGAGGCCGAACGGTTCGCGGTGGCCCATCTCGGCCCGCTTGGCACCCCATTCGCTGGTGACCGGACCGTTCGCGAACTCGATGAGGTCCAGGGTGTCCTGGACGTGCCGCCTCAGCAGCGCGGGGTCGTCGGTGGCCCGGTTCTGGCCGCAGCCGGTCACCAGCGCGGGCACGACGGGCAGCGGCATGGCGCCGATGTCCTCGGCGAACTGGAAGTACTCGAAGTAGCCCAGTCCGTAGCTCTGGTTGTAGCCCCAGAAGTTGGCGTTGGTGGCGCGCTGCTCCACCGGGCCGATGGTGTCCTTCCACTGGTACGAACGCCTGCGCTCCCAGCCGGTCTCCTCGGTGTAGCCCTCGTGGCTGCCGGTGTTGACCAGGCAGCCGCCGGGGAAGCGGAGGAATCCGGGTTCGAGCGCGGCGATCTTCTCGGCCAGGTCCTTGCGCAGGCCGTTGGGGCGCCCCTTGTAGGTGTCGCGGGGGAAGAGCGAGACCATGTCGAGGGCGGCCGGCCGTGCCGCGGCGACGGTCAGCCGGCCCGTGGTGGACGTCCGGGTCGCGGTGAACGTCGCCCGGTACTCCGTCCAGCCGTCGCGTGCGGTGATCCGGCGGGCGGCGGCGAGCCGCCCCGAGGCGTCGTGCAGGGTGACGGTGAGCGGGGCACCGGACGCCTCGTCCGTGCGGGCCCGGACCGAGAAGTCGTACCGTTTGTCCTTCTCGACGGCGATGCCGGTGTTGTAGCCCGAGTTGGTGACGGACGTGCCGCCGCCGAGTGCGAGGTAGTTGCGGTTGCGCGCGTTCAGTCGCCCGTCGTCGTCCTTGACCTGTGCCTGCGAGCCGGTCACCTGCCAGGCGGTCAGCGGGGTGTAGGCGGAGTTGTCGGCGGTCGAGTACTCGAAGGACCGGTTCTGCACCAACTCGGCGTAGAGGCCGCCGTCGGCCGCCCGGTTGATGTCCTCGTAGAAGACGCCGTACATCGAGTCGTTGATGCGGGTGCCGGTGCCGGCGGGGTCAACGGTGAGGGTGTAGTCCACCGGCTCGGCCGCCTCGCCGGGGGCGACAGCCAGTGTCCCGGCCAGCAGGGCGCCGAGGGTGAGTCCGAGTCTCCATCGTCCGCGTGCCATGTACGCTCCTGATGTGTTCGATATTTCGGACTGTGGTCGGTGAGTCGAACGCACCATAGGGAGGATCAGAACGGCAGTCAACGGATCGTGCGGGAGTTGTCACCGCGTTCGCAGCCTCGAACAACGAGGCCCGCATGCAAGGGAGTTGCTCACCGCACGGGGAGCGGGACGCCGTCGTGAGCCGCGGGGCCCGGAACTGCGGCGCCGCGCGGTCAGGGGAGCGGACGACCCCCTGACCGCGCGGCGTTGCGGCAAGGGGGATTCGTCGGTCCGGTGGTTCAGCCGGCGAACGGCGTGCCGGGCAGGCCCTGCCCGGCGTCCGGGATCACGAGCAGGCTCCCGGAGAGCGGGTGCGGCGCGTCGAGTCCGACGCGGGCCGTGGTGACGTAGAGGTCGCGCAGCTGTGGACCGCCGAAGGCGCAGGCGGTGGGCCGCCGGACCGGCAGCTCGACGACGCGGTCCAGCGTGCCCTCAGGGGTGTAGCGACGCAGCTGGCCGCCGTCCCACAGGGCGACCCACACACAGCCGTCGGCGTCGACGGTGAGGCCGTCGGGAAAGCCCGCCGAGGTTTCGACGGTCGCCAACGGCCTGCGATCGGAGGGAAGTCCGTCGGTCATACGGCAGACGTCGACGCGTCGGGTGGGGCTGTCTATGTAGTAGAGCAGGCCGCCGTCCGGGCTCCAGCCGGTGCCGTTGCTGACGGTCACGCCGTCGAAGACGGGGACGGCGGCGCCGTCGGGGGAGACGCGGAGGAAGCTGCCCCCGCCCGGCGCCTCGTCGTAGCGCATCGTGCCCGCCCACAGCGACCCGTCGGCGGCGACGGCCGCGTCGTTCCCCCGGCGGCCGGGAACCGGGTCGTGCAGCAGCCAGGAGAACGCGCCGTCCGGCCCGTACAGGCCCACGCCGTCGCGCAGGTTGACGACGAGGCCTCCGCCGGCCCGCGGTTTCGCGGCCCCGACATGCTGCCCGGTGGTGAGCACCGTGCGGCGGTCGCTCGACGGATGCCACGTGTGGACGCGTGAGGTGAGGATGTCCACCCAGACCAGCCGCTGCCGTGCCGGGTCCCAGGTGGGGCCCTCGCCCAGCTCGGCGCGTTCCCGGACGGCCAGCTCGGCCCTCATCGGGTGCCCCGGTGGCCCAGTCGGGCGGAGAGGTCGGCCGCGCCCTTGGCGGCGAGTCCGGCCAGCTCCTCCTCGCGCTGCTCGGTCCAGCGGATCACCGGGACGGAGATGGAGAGCGCGGCCACCACCCGCCCCGAACTGTCCCGTACCGGCGCGGCGACGCAGCTCACGTCCGGGTTCGACTCGCGGTGCTCGACCGCGAAGCCGCGCTCGCGGGCGGTGGTCAGTGCCGCCCGCAGCGTGTCGGGGTCGGTGATGCTGTTGGGGGTCATGGCGGCCAGCCTGCCCCCGGCGAGGCGCGCGTCGAGTGCGTCGGCCGGCAGTGAGGCGAGCAGTACCTTGCCGACCGAGGTGCAGTGGGCGGGGAGCCGGCGGCCCGCGGCGGACACCATGCGGACCGCGTGGGTGGAGTCGACCTTGGCGATGTAGATGACGTCGGAGCCTTCGAGGATCGCCACGTGCACGGTCTCGTCGCACGTCTCGGCGACCTCGCGGGCCACCCGCTGGCCCTCCGCGGCGAGGTCGAGCTGCTCCGCGTACCGGCTGCCCAGCTGGTAGTTGCGCACGCCGAGCCGGTAGCGCCCGGGCTCCTCCCGGACCGGGACCAGGTAGGAGCGGGCGACGAGCGTGGTCAGCAGCTCGTGCACGGTGGTGCGGGGCAGTTGCAGTCTGCGGGTGATCTCGGGGGCGGAGAGTGTGCCGTCCCCCTCCAGGAACAGTTCCAGGATGTCCAGTGCCCTGGTCACCGCGGGGACAAGACGCCCCATAGCCCCTACCTCATCCATGTTCGGTACCCCGGTCGATGACCGGTATGACGAACGCCAGGTTAACCGCTGCCCGCTCGGCGGAGCAATGACCGTACGGCAGGTGCCGCTGTCGCACCCATTGACACCTCCGGCGGCCGCTGTCTACGGTCACGCCACCATTTCGAACGCATGACGAAATATCGAACGCCTCGGACGGGCCACCACCGCGACGTCCGGCGGCCGCCCGGCCGCACACCGTCCCCAGTCCGCACCGCCCTCCAGCCCGCACCGGCCGGTCCGCACGGGCACCGCGACGAGC
>NZ_BAAHCA010000351.1:0-4707 GCF_054776295.1 Streptomyces sparsus | reverse complement strand
AAAGCGGCCCCGGAAAGCGGCCCGGGGGCGACGGGGTGAACAGGCCGGGAACCGGAGACGGGTCCCCAGCGGTTCCGGCCTACCGGGGCGGTTCCGACGCGGAGCCGGACGCCACCTGCGCCGATCGCTCGGGGGCCACGGCGGTGAGCGCCAGGACGGCGAGGTCGTCGCGCAGTCGGGCGCCCCAGCGGCGGCGGGCGTCGGTCAGCATGGCCGTGACGAGGTCGTCGGAGGCTGTGCTCTTCCGTACCGGGGTCGCGGTGACGAGCGCGGCGAGGTCCTCGGGTTCCCGTTGGCTGTCGGCGCCCGCGCCCTCGGTGAAACCGTCGGTGTACAGCAGCAGTGACTCGCCGGGCCGCAGTTCCCGTTCGCTGACCGGGTGGTGCGGGGTGTCCAGGACGCCCAGCAGGGGGCCGTGCAGGCGGAGCAGGCTGGTGTGGCCGTCCGCATGGCGCAGGAGCGGCGGTGGGTGCCCGGCGGAGGCCAGGCGGAGCCTGGCCGGGGTGCGGGAGGAGTCCAGGACGGCGTAGACGAGCGTGCAGAACGGCGTGTTCTCGCGTTGCAGGGCCCGGTTGATCAGGGGGAGGACGTACTCGGGGTCGCTGGTGTGCTGGGCGGCCGTCCACAGCGTGTGGCGCACGAGACCGGTGATGGCCGCGGCGGCGGGTCCCTTGCCGCAGACGTCCCCCAGGACCAGGACGTGGCAGCCGTCCGGGGCGGTGAAGGCGTCGTAGAAGTCGCCCCCGATGTGGAGTCCCTGGCCGAAGGGGATGTAGCGGGCGGCGAGATCGAACCCGGGCAGGTTCTCCAGGTGCGGGGGGAGCAGGGGGTGCTCCAGGGCCTGGGTGGTGGCGTGCAGGCGGTGCAGGAGCCAGTCCTGCTGAACACCGACGGCTATCTGGTCGGCGAGGTTCTCCAGGGTGGTGCGGGTGGATCCGGGCAGCGCCAGCCGGCTGGTGAGGGCCAGGACGCCGATCTGCTGGCCCGCGGTGATCAGCGGGTAGCCGGCGAACGAACCGCGTGCCGAAGTGGGGCCGCGGCCGGACTGCGGTGCCGCCGGGGACGTGGCGGCGTCGAGGTGGGGACGGCGCAGGGTGAACACCTGCTCCACCAGGCTGCCTTGGGCATCCTGGCAGGAGTCCGGACTCGTCGGCCCACCGTCACCGCCGGTGCACGAGGTGTGGGCCAGCCGGCCGCTCTCCTGCACCGTCCAGATGCACACCCGGTCGGCGCCCAGCCGGTCGGCTGTGGCGCGCACGCAGCGGTCGAGACGCTCGGGCAGCGGTCCGGACTCGTTCATGGCGGCGGCCACCTCTGCGGTGAGCAGGGCCTGGCCGGTGCGTTCGGCAAGTTTGCGCTGGGCGTGCAGGCGGTCGGTGACGTCGTCGGCCAGGACCAGAACGCGGGCGATGCCGTCCGCGTCCAGGATCCGCTGCGCGGCGATGCGCAGTGCCTGAGAGGTGCCGTCGGAACGGGTGCGTTCGAAGACCGCGTCGGCCTCGGCGGTCTGCGTGCGAGCGGCGGAGGTCAGGTGCTGCCGCAGTGCGGTGCGCTCCTCGGCGGGGAACAGGTCGGTGAGCGGCCGGTGCAGGATCGCGCTCTCGGTCAGCTCCAGTGTCGCCGCGGCGCGGCGGTTCCACGCGATGACCGCCTCGTCGTCGAGCATGAGGGCGCCGATGGGGGCCTGGGTGAGGAACTGCCCCATCAGCCGCTCGCCGAGCTGCCGTTCGATCGCCGTGCTGCCGGCGGACAGTTGCCGCTGCGCGCTTGCCTGGGTCGCGGCGTGGGCCCGGCGGCCCAGCAGGGCCTGCAACAGGTGGGTCACCACGTCGGGCAGGGGCCGCATCCGCTCGTGCACCCGGGCGACGACGTCCGCCGGGAACAGGAGCGGCAGGGTGGCGAGCCTCGACTCCGTGGCAGGGGCGGCGACCACGGCGACGGCCAGGTCGGCCGCGTCCGGGCGCAGCGAGTGGACCACACCCACGGGGGCGGGCACGTCCTGGGCGAGCACGACCACTGTCGGGCGGCGATCACCCGGCGTTCCGTCGGCGTAGGCCAGCACGTCGGCGGCCGTGGTCTCGACGACCTCCGCGACGTCCGCCAGCTCGCCGCGCAGGGCACGCGCCGTGGCGCCGTCCGTGTCCACCAGCAGGACCCGGGGCAGAGGGTCCGGACGCATCTCAGCCCTCCAGCAGGGGTTCGTCCAGCAGGGCACGCCCGGCCCACACGCGCAGCATGTCGGTGCCGGGGGACATCACGTGGGCCGCGCGGGCGTCACGGAGCATGCGGTGCAGGGGGGACCTCTCGCCGTAGCCGATGCCGCCGACGAGGGTGAGGGCGTCGTTCACGGTCGCCTCGGCCGCGTCGGCGACCTCGGCCTTGGCCGAGGCCAGGCCCAGCAGCGCCTCCGGTCCGCCGATGTCCGCCTCGGCGGCGGCGTGGTAGATCAGCCGCCGGGTCCGCTCCACCCTCGCCCACATGGTGCCCAGACGGTGCTGTACCACCTGGTGGCCGGAGGGGGGCCGGTTCGGCCGGCTCTGGTTGCGGCGCAGCAGGTGGGCGCGGGCCTCCTCCAGGGCGGCTGCGGCGACGCCGAGGTAGGTGCCCGCCATGGCCATCAGGAAGTAGGGGGCGACGACGTGGAAGACGTACCAGATCTCGTCGCCCTCCTCCCCCAGGAGGCACCGGTCGGGGATCTCCACGCCTGGCAGGTTCAGTCCGCGTGAGGCGTTGCCGCGCATACCGAAGCCCCGCCAGGACCCGCCCCACTCCAGGCCGGGTGTGGCGGCGTCCACCACGGTGCAGGAGAACTGCCCGGGTGGCGTGTCCGGCCCGACCGCCACCGCGGACAGCACGTAGGAGTCCGCGTGGGCGGCGTTGGTGACGAAACTCTTCGCGCCGGTCAGGCGCAGCCGTCCCGTCCCACCGCGCTCCATACGGGTCCGGGGCAGCCAGAACTCCCCGCCGGTGGCCGGTTCGGACAGGGCCAGTGTCGTCAGGTGCTCTCCCGCCGCGATCGGCTTCAGATAGTCCTCGCGCTGGCGGTGGCCGGCCTTGGCGGCCAGCACCGCCGAGCCCACCAGGTGCATGCCGAAGCAGATCGACGTGGACGCGCACGCCCGTCCGGTCGCCTCACCGACCTGTGCGACCGCCAGCAACCCGTGCCCCATGCCGCCGGCTTCCTCGGGGACCACGAGCCCGCCCAGCCGTCGCTGCAGAGCCCGTACGCCCTGCTCCGGCCACTGCTGCTGCTCGTCCACGGCTGCCGCACGCGGGGCCAGGACCTCTGCTGCGGTCTCCCGCGCCACGGCCACCGCGGCACCCAGTTCCATACGTGTCACCGCTGTACTCCGCCCCATCGCGAGCCTGCCGCTTCACAGGAGGCTCCTGCGAAATATTGCCGGACGGCACATGACGGCCACTCTAACGGCCGTCACGGCGGGGCAGGGGCGGGCACCGGCGACCCGGCGGAGCGGCGAGTGCTCGCCGTGGTCCCGGACGGTGGGTACGGGCAGGCCGGCGCCCGGACGCGGAGCCCGACCGGGGCACCGGCCCGCGCATCCGGCGGGCCGCTGGGCCGCCGTGGGCGTGCGCGCACCGCCGGTGGCGGCTCAGGCAGGCCGCACCTGGATCCCGGTCATGATCGGGTTCCACGCCGGGCGCGCGGGTCGCCCTCGCGGTAGAGCACGAGGTGCTCGTGGAAGAGAACGTCGTCGCGGACGTCGCCGGTGGCGGTGAAGCCGGTGTCGTCGACGTAGTCGAGGTGACTGCCGGTGACGGTGTAGCGGCCGGTGTAGGCGCTCCGGCGGTTGCCGCGGGCCTCGTCGTAGCGGCCGTTCGGCAGCAGTTCCTGGCGGATGTAACCGTCCGCGGTCACCCACATCCCGACGTACGGGTGCGGATCGCGGGTCGTGTCGTTGCTGGTCATGGCTCCACCCTCGGCCCCGCGGCGGAAGGTGACCAGGCCGCCGTCCTCCCGGGTGCGGGGTTCCCGGGTGCCGCGCACCCACCGTCGCCTCCGGTAGCCCCGACCGGGTCCACGCCTCGCTCGCACCGGCGGGCGGACGCCCTTCATGGGTGCGGTGGCCCCGGGGTCACGGCGGCCTGGTTCCGGTCACGGAACGCGCCGAAGCTGATGGCACAGAAGCCGCCCGGCGATCTTCGTCGCCCGCTCGGCGTGCGGCGGCGCACTTCGCGCCTCGCACACATCTGTCACTTCGAACCCCTCTGAGGAGCGAGCAATGAGCACCACCACCGACACGGACGTCGCGGGCTGGAACTCCAAGGCCCTGGACGAGATCCTCTCGGACGACTCGGGACGCCCCGTCCTGTTCACCAACGCCCGCATCCTGACGACGGATCCGCTGATCGGGACCATGACCGGTGCCGACATCCTGTTCGTCGGCTCCATGATCGTGGCGGTCGGCCCGTCCCTGTTCACCGCGGCGGAGGACGACAACGCCATCGTCGTGGACTCCACCGGAATGACCATCGTCCCCGCCGTCGTCGACACCGTCGCGCTGGCCGGCGGCCGCGGCGAGCGCTCGCAGTACGTCGCGACGCTGACCCCGGGCAACAACAGCGACCTGCTGGTGGTGCCCGACGAGTTCGGCGCCGACGTTCCGAGCGCCCTGGCGACGCTCATGTCCCGCCCGGAGCAGGTCCGCGCGCTGGTCGCGGCCGGCCGCCCCGTGCTGTGGGCCGGCG
>NZ_BAAHCA010000350.1:0-4716 GCF_054776295.1 Streptomyces sparsus | reverse complement strand
CGCCGCCACCGCCGTCGCGCGCGCCGCCCGGGTTCCGCTGGCCCTCCACCTGGACCACGTCACCGGCCTCGACCTGCTGCACGCCGCGCACCCCGAGGGCTTCAGCTCGGTGATGTTCGACGGCTCGTCACTGCCCTACGACGACAACGTGAAGGCCACCGCGGAGGCCGTGCGGTGGGGGCGGCGGCGCGGCATCTGGGTGGAGTCCGAGCTGGGCCGCGTCGGCGGCAAGGACGGCGGTGCTCCACTGGCCGCGCACACGCCCGGCGCCCGTACCGAACCGGACGAGGCCGCACGGTTCGTCGAGGCCACCGACGTGGACGCGCTCGCCGCGGCCGTCGGCAGCACGCACGCGATGCGGGAACGCACCGCGGTCCTCGACACCGGGCTGATCCGGCGCCTGCACGGCGCGGTGCCGGTGCCGCTGGTGCTGCACGGCTCCTCCGGCGTCCCGGACGACGGCATCCGCGCGGCGGTGGCCGCGGGCATCTCCAAGGTGAACATCGGCACGGCGCTCAACGCCGCCTGCACCGCGGCCGTCCGCGCCCACCTCGCGGAGCACCCCGAGGCGGTCGATCCGCGCACCTACCTGGCACACGGGCGGCAGGCGATGGCCGACACGGTCGAGCACTTCCTCCGCCTCACCGCCGGCCCCCGCTGACGTCCGGTCGGCGTTCCACCGCCCACGCCACGGACAGGGCGAGGGCGTTGACGCCCACGCCGACACCGCAGCCGAGCGTGTTGAAGAAGACGTCCTCCAGGTCCACCACGCGTCCCGTCAGCCCCAGCCATTGCAGGAACTCGATGGTGGCGCTCAGCGCGGCGCCCAGGGCGAGCAGCCCGAGCCCGGGGAGACGACGGCGCGTCGCCAGTGACAGCAGAGGCGGCAGCGGGACGAACATCAGGGCGTTGGCCGTCCACTGCCGCACGACCATGGACCTCTCACTGTCGGAGGCCTGACCGCCCGAGCCGCCCAGCAGGGTGTCCACCCCGTCCCCCCATCCGATGTGCCGACTTCCCGTGCCACCGCCGTCGGAGAGGGTCACCGCGAGAACCAGCGCCACCCACGCGGCAGTAGCGGCAACGGCACAGTTCCCGATCAGGCGAGGCTGCTTCCGGCCCGCCCACTGCGCGGCAGCCGCGATCAGCAGCGCGACCCCCAGGGCGAGGGCGGTGGTCAGCGGTGTGACGTGCAGTACTACCTGCCACATGGTGTTCCTCGGTGCTTTCGGTGGCTCCCCGTGGCTGTCTCCTTCCGGCCGTCCGGCCGCCCCCGCTCGCGCCGGGGTGTCACCCGCCGCGATGCGGCCGCCGGTCGGCTGCCGCGGAGTCTACGTAAACTGACGCGCATGGCATGCCGCATCAGTGAGCTGGTCATCGACGTCACCGACCCCGAAAGGCTCGCCGCGTTCTGGAGCGAGGTCCTCGGCTACGTGGAACTCGGCCGGGAGGATGACGGAAGCATCGAGATCGGTCCGCCCGACACCGGGTTCGGCGGCCCGCAACCCACTCTCGTCCTCAGCCCCACGGCTGACCCCCGGCCCGGCAAGCTCCGGTTGCACATCGACGTCAACGCCACCGACCGCGACCAGGACGCCGAGCTGGAGCGGCTGCTCGCGCTCGGCGCCAGGCCCGTCGACGTCGGCCAGACCGGCGCCGAGAGCTGGCACGTGCTGGCCGACCCGGAGGGCAACGAGTTCTGCCTGCTGCGCACCCGGCTCCAGCCCCTCTGACTACCGCGCCCCGGCTGACTACCCGTGCCCCGGCGCGCGCGGCCGGGGTTCGGCCGGCCCCGCGGGGCCGGGGCGGCCCTCTCACCGCATGGGGGAAGCGGCACCTCGGTGAAGGGGGCAGCCAAGTGCGCTGATTCGATGGCGCGCATCGAACGGTGCACCCACGCTGGTCACCGTGGCAGAACCCAAGCACCAGATCCGCGCCCTGTACACCGCTTCCACGGTCACCGTCTACCAGGCGTACAGGCCGGAGATCGGCCTTTCTGCGGCCCGGGACGGTCGCTTCCCGACGACCTGGCAGCGGGACCGGATGACATGGATCAAGCCCTCCTTCCTCTGGATGATGTACCGCTGCGGATGGGGCTCCAAGGACGGCCAGGAAACTGTCCTCGCCATCGAGATCACCCGAGACGGCTTCGAGTGGGCACTGAAACACGCCTGCCTGTCCCACTACGAGCACGGGCTGCATCACGACCGCACAACCTGGAAACGCCAGTTGCGGCGGTCTCCGGCCCGGGTCCAGTGGGACTCGGAACGTGACCTGCACCTGCAGCCGCTCCCTCACCGCTCGCTGCAACTCGGTCTCACAGGAGAAGCCGCACACCGCTACGCGGACGAGTGGACGGTCTCCATCACTGACGTCACCACACTCGCGCACACGATCCACCACCACGTACAGGACGGGAACCCGGCAGCGGCACGACGCCTCCTACCCGCAGAGCATTCCTACCCAGCACCCGAGGGAGGCTTGCACCACTTGCACCGGTGAGCGGGACCGCCAATTCGGATGAGTTCTTACTCAGGTCGAGCGCTCCGGATCGGGGTCGAGCCGGTCCGCGAGGCGCTCGGCCTCGATCCGCAGCCACCGCAGCGCGAGTTTCAGAGAGATCATCTTCAGGGTGCCGAGGACGTACGGGACCGTCTCGCCCGTTCCGTGCACCTCCCCTTCCGCGCGCACCTCGCACCAGTAGCCCGCCGTAGGACGTGGCAGTAGGTCATGTGGTCGCCGCTCGTCGACCCACGAGCCACGCAGATCGATCGACTCAAAGCTCACGTGGGTGCACTCAAGGAACGGGTTGCCGAACGCGACGCGCAGATCTCCGAGTTGACCTACCGAGGCAGCCAGCACCAGGGACGATCGGCTCCTGCGGCTGACATCCCACGGACACGGCAGCTGAGCAACATCCGTATCCTCAGCGGTTTCCGGCGCCGCCGGAGTGACACCCGCGCGGTTCTGCCAGCGGTGAACCCCGTCCCGACCGCGTCCGTCGATCACTACCGTCCGGTCTCATGACGACGATAACCACGCGCACCGTCGAGTACCTGGCCGACGGTCTGACGATGCTCGGGCACCTCGCGCTTCCGGCCGGTACCGACCGCCGGCCCGCGGTGCTGCTCGGGCCAGAGGGCACGGGGCTCAGCGACGTCGAGTGCCGCCGGGCCGACACCCTCGCCGGCCTGGGTTACGTGGCGCTTGCCTTCGACATCCACGGGGGCCGCTATCTGGACGACCCCGAGGAGATGCTGGCCCGTTGCATGCCGTTGCTCGCCGACCCCGACCGGATGCGGGGCATCGGCCACGCGGCGCTCGACGTGCTGCGCGCCGAACCGACGGACGACACCGACCGGATCGCCGCCGTCGGCGACGGCACCGGCGGCGCGCCGGCGCTGGAACTCGGGCGCGACGGCGTCGACCTGCGCGCGATCGGGACCGTCAACGGACTGACCACCGGCCGACCGGCCGAGGCGGCGCGCATCCGCTGCCCCGTGTGGGCCGGGGTCGGGTCGGAAGACCCGATCATGCCGCCCGCCCAACGGGACGCGTTCACGGCCGAGATGCAGGCCGCGGGCGTCGACTGGCGCCTCGTGGTCTACGGCGGCGCCTTGCACGCCTTCCACCACCCGCCGGTCGACCACACCGTGCTCCCCGGCGTCGGACACCACCCGCGGCATGCGCAGCGAGCCTGGCATGACGTCGTCGACCTGCTCGCCGAGTGCCTGCCCGTGACGGAGTGATCTGGTCAGTCCGAACTCAAGCACCCACTGACCAGCGCTTACCGGTCAGCACGGCAGGTTTCCGGCGTATGCGGTCCCACCACTCCAGCGGCGCAGGACACTGACGACGCGTTCTCCGCCCAAGACCGGGACGTGGCGGACCACGGTGCTGCCAGTCCCGTGCGCGAGGGCACCCCGCAAGGCAAGAAGCCCCTCCGATCCCCCATGCGGGGCTCGGAGGGGCTGCGTCACGTTGTCCGGTGCAAAGGGCGCAGGCACGGGCGTGCGGCGCCCCGGCATGCTTCGGGACGGGTGGGGGTCAGCCGTCCATCTCGGCGAGCCAGACCCGGTCGACGGCCACGTCGCAGGAGTCGTCCTGGCCGCAGCTGACGCGGAAGACGTTGGTGCCCTCGTGAGCGGTGACCTCCCCGTAGGTGTAGGTCCACCCCTTCTCCCAGTCGCCCTGCTTGGCCTTGGCGAAGTTCTTGAAGTTGAGGTTCTGCGGCTTCTGGCCGTCGTTGACCCACAGGCCCATCTTGGCGTCCTTGCCGGGCACGCTGTAGCTGACGTACAGCTTGTACTTGCCAGCCTCGGGGACCTCGGCCGTCCAGGTCACCGACCCGGCGCCCGGCTGGAAGCCGGCGACGTACGAGCCGTCCTTCGCCTTGGAACCGGGAATGTCCTTGGCGACCTCGGGGCCGTTGTCCAACCGGAGACTGGAGGCGTCCTCGCTGGGCAGCTCCGACTTCTCCTCCGGTTCACCGCCGCCGTCGTTCTCCTGCGGGCCCTCGTTCTCCTGCTCGTCCTGCCCGGCCGAACTCGCCGGCGCCGTGGGTTCCTGGGAGGCGTTGGCCTTCTCGTCGCCGCTGAACGCCACCGCGGCGCCCACGCCGATCACGACCGCGGCCACCACCGCGAGGGCGCCGATCAGCAGACCGTTGCGCTTCCGCGGGCCGCTGCCCCGGCTGCCGCCGCCGCGGCCACCGCT
>NZ_BAAHCA010000349.1:0-4726 GCF_054776295.1 Streptomyces sparsus | reverse complement strand
CGGCCGGTGGCGGCCCCGAAGGCGGCGGCGACGGCGGCCGGGGTGACGACCACGGGTACCGCGCTGACCGACTTGGCGCCGAAGGGGGCGACCACGTCGCGCTCCTCGACCAGCTTGACGAGGCGCAGCGCCGGGGCGTCCAGCGCGGTCGGCAGCGGATAGCCGGTGAGGTCGGGGTGCCGGACGACACCCTTGGCGACGCGCAGGTGCTCGAACAGCGCGGCGCCCATGCCCTGCACGAGGCCGGCCTCGATCCTGGCCCTGACCTGCTCGGGGTTGAGCACCCGGCCCACGTCCTGCGCGATCGCCAGCTCGACCACCCGGACCGTGCCCAGCTCCACGTCCACGTCGACCACCGCGCGCACCGCCGCGTAGGCCATGCCGACGAAGGCGTCACCCTGGCCGGTGTCGTCCAGCGGTTCGGTGGGGTGCGGGCGGCACTGCGCGGTGGCCCACAGCTCCTTGCCCTCCAGCGCCTCGGCGACGGTGGTGGACAGCACGCCGTCGTAGGAGGTGATCTTGCCGTCGGCGATGCTGAGCAGTTCCGCGGACATGCCGAACGTGGCCGCCAGGGGCTGGAGGAGCTGGGTGCGGACCATCTTCGCGGCCCGCTCCACCGCGCCGCCGGAGACCCAGGTGTGCCGGCCGCGGGCGGCCGGGCCGGCGGGCGGCTGGTCGGTGTCGACGGGCGCCACGTGCACCTCGTCCACGCCGAGCGTCTCCTGCACGATCTGGCGGGCGAGCGTCGCGAAGCCCTGGCCGGTGTCGACCGCGGCGCACAGCACCGTGGCCACGGGTCCGTCGACCTTGACGGTGGCGGTGGAGACCTCGTCGGCGCCCTCCGCGCCGAGCACGTTGACCATGCCCAGCGCGTAGCCCACCCCGCGGCGGACGGCGGACGGCTCCCCGGCGCCCTCCGGGCCGCCCGGGAGCAGCCACTCCTCCTCCGGGAGTTCGCTGGGCAACGCGGGCAGCGGGGCCTCGCGGACCGCCCGCAGCAGCTCGGCGACGGGCGCGGGGCAGGTGACGGTCTGCCCGGTGGGCAGCAGGTCGCCCGTCCCCATGACGTTGCGCGCCCGCAACTCGGCCGGTTCCAGGCCCAGTTGCGCGGCGAGTTTGTCCATCTGGCCCTCGTAGGCGGCACAGACCTGCATGGCGCCCTCGCCGCGGACGTGGCCGGCGGGCGGGTTGTTGGTGCGCACCGCCCAGCCGTCGACCACCGCGTGCGGCACCACGTAGGGCCCGGCGGCGAACGAGACGGCGGCGGCCAGTGCCTCCGCCGAGCCGTCCGCGTAGGCGCCGGCGTCCATCAGGATCTGCGCCTCGACCTTGAGCAGCCGGCCCTCGCTGTCGGCGTGGTGGCGGTACCGCAGCAGCGTCGGGTGCCGGTGGGCGTGCCCGAGGAAGGACTCCTCGCGGCTCGCGGCGAGCTTCACCGGGCAGCCGGTGCGCATCGCCAGCAGTCCCAGCGGCAGCTGGATGCCCAGGTCCTCCCGGTCGCCCATCGCGCCGGGCACGCCGGTCACGACGACCTTGACCTGCTCGGGGCAGAGCCCGAAGCAGGCAGCCGCGAGGTCGCGGTCGGTGTGCGGGTCGGTGGAGGCGGTGTAGATCTCCACGCCGCCGTCCGGCCGGGGCACGGCGAGGCCGGCCTCGGCGCCGATCGGCGCCGGGTCCTGGCGGCCGACCCGGTACAGGCCCTCGACGACGACGTCACCGGTGACGTCCGGGTCTCCGTAGCGCAGCGGGATGTGCCGGATCAGGTTGCCGTCGGGGTGTATCGGCTCGGCTTCGAAGGACTTCTCCGGGTCGGTGACCGGTTCCAGCACCTCGTACTCGACGGCGATCGCGGCCACCGCGAGACGCGCGGTGTCGGGGTGGCCGGCGGCGACCGCCGCGACCGGTTCGCCGTAGTGCCGCACGAGTTCCCGGGCGAACGCCGGGCGGTCGGCGGCGCTGCGGCCGTGGTTGGCGTCGCCGGGCACGTCCTCGTGCGTGATGACGGCCCGCACGCCGGGCATCGCGGCGGCCTCGGAGGTGTCCACCGACAGGATGCGGGCGTGCGGGTGGGGGGCGCGCAGCACGGCCGCCCACAGCAGGCCCTCGGCCCACAGGTCGGCGGCGTAGGGGTAGGTGCCCTGGGCCTTGGCGGGCGCGTCGGCCGGCAGCAGTGAGGTGCCGAGGCCGTGCGGCTCGGCGGAGACCGGCGGCGGCAGCGCGGTGCTCCCCGTCGGGGTCGCGGTCACGGCATCGCTGGACGTCACTGCACGCCTCCCTCGTCACCGGGTCCGGGCTGCCGGGGGATCTGGGCGTCACCCGGCTCGCCCTGGGCCTCGACTGCTTCCGCCGCGGCACGCTGGGCGGCGGCCCGTCCGGCCGCCACCTCCCGTACCGCTTCCAGCACGCCCCGGTAGCCGGAGCAGCGGCAGAGGTTGCCGCAGAGCGCCTTGCGGGTCTCCAGCTCGGTGGGGGCGTGGTTGCCCTCGAGCAGGTCGTGCACGGTCATCGCCATGCCGGGGATGCAGAACCCGCACTGCACGCCGCCGCGTTCGGCGAGTGCGCGCTGCACGTCGGAGGGGGCGCCGGGGGTGCCGAGCCCTTCGACCGTGCGGATCTCGGAGCCGGCCGCGGTCACGCCGGGGACCAGGCAGGACGCGACGAGCCGGCCGTCGACCTGGACGGAGCAGGCGCCGCACTCGCCCTGCTCGCAGGCGTTCTTCGAGCCGGGCAGCCCCATGCGCTCCCGCAGGACGTAGAGCAGGCTCTCGCCTTCCCAGACGTCGTCGGCCTCGTGCGGCCGTCCGTTGACGTGGAAGTTCACGCGCACTGTGCGCCTCCTTCGGTGCGGCGGGCGCCGCGGTAGGCGTCCCAGGTCCAGCCGAGAGTGCGGCGGGCCATGACGCCCACCGCGTGCCGCCGGTACTTCGCGGTGCCGCGGACGTCGTCGATCGGGTTGCAGGCGCCGGCGGCCAGTTCGGCGAACTGCCGGGCGACGGACGGGGTGATGGTCTTGCCGCTCTCCCAGAAGCCGCCGTCGGCCAGTGCCGCGTTGAGGAAGTCCTCGGCGGCCCGGGCGCGGACCGGGGTGGGCGCGGCCGAGCCGATTCCGGTGCGGACCGTTCGGCTGTCCGGGTGCAGGGCGAGACCGAACGCGCAGACCGCGATGACCATGGCGTTGCGGGTGCCGACCTTGGAGAACTGCTGCGGGCCGGCGGCCTTCTTGATGTGCACGCACCGGATCAGTTCGTCGGCGGCCAGCGCGTTGCGCTTCACGCCGGTGAAGAAGGAGTCGATGGGGATGAACCGGGTGCCGCGCACCGACTGGACCTCGACCTCGGTCCCGGCCGACAGCAGTGCCGGGTGCGAGTCACCGGCCGGGGACGCCGCGCCCAGGTTGCCGCCCACACTGCCGCGGTTGCGGATCTGCGGGGAGCCCACGGTGTGGCCGGCCAGGGCGAGGCCGGGCAGTTCGGTGCGCAGGTTCTCGATGATCCGCGTGTAGGGCACGGCGGCGCCGAGCCGGACGTTCTCCTCGCCGACCTCCCACTCGTGCAGTTCGCCGACGCGGTTCAGGTCCAGCAGGTACTCGGGGCGTCGGTGGTCGAAGTTGAGTTCGACCATGACGTCGGTGCCGCCCGCGATGGGCACAGCCGTGGGGTGCTCCGCCTTCGCGGCGAGCGCCTCCTCCCAGCTGGCGGGGCGCAGGAAGTCCATGGTGTTCCTTCTCGGATCGCTCGCGGGTGCGGTGGGGGCCGCCGTCGCTGCTTCTGCTGCTTCTGGCTCGGGTGGTGCGGGTGGTGTTGTGTGCTGGTGGTGCTGATGCTGTCCGTCGCGCTGTGGGGTCGCCCGCCTTCCAGGGGACGCTCGCGTCCCTGTGGGGTGCGCGCCGTGCGGGGTGCTCGCGTTGCCGGTGGTGCCGTCGGAGCGAGTCTCCACGTTCCGGGGCGCCTGTTCACGCGCTGTTCATCCGGTGTGGCCCAAGTAGACCGGTCGGCGGACAGCCGGTGCAGTCACCGAACGTATGAAGCAATTGGCTGGTCGGGCGCCCGGTCTTGTAGATTCGGACAAAGAGCGGGACGAGCGTGCGGAAATGTCGTCCCGCGGAGGCCGCCGGGCAGCACAGCGGTCACACACGAGGGAACGGTGGGCGACGACATGCGGTTGCGTGCACTGCTGGAGACCGGATCGCTGGGCCTTCGGCTGCTCGGCGGCGAGGACGAGCTGGAACGCACGGTACGGGGGGTCATGACCACCGACCTGCGCGATCCCAGTCGCTATCTGACCGGTGGCGAACTGGTGCTGACGGGCCTGGCCTGGCGCCGGGAGGCGGCCGACTCGGAGCCGTTCGTCCGAGCGCTGGCCGCCGCGTCGGTCGCCGGGCTCGCCGCGGGCGAGGCCGAGCTGGGCCCGATCCCGGACGACCTGGTGGCGGCCTGCGCCAAGCACCGGATGCCGCTCTTCGCCGTCGACGAGGACGTCGCCTTCGCCACCATCACCGAGCACGTGGTGCGCCAGGTCTCCGGCGAGCGGGCCGGTGACCTGGCGGCCGTCGTGGACCGGCACCGGCGGATGATGACGTCCGGACCGGCCGGCGGCGGCCCCGACGTCGTGCTCGACCTGCTCGGCACCGACCTCGACCTCCGGGCGTGGGTGCTCTCACCCACCGGACGGCAGGTCGCCGGGTCCGGCACCCACACGCCGGCACTGCCGCCCGCGGTGCGCGCCC
>NZ_BAAHCA010000348.1:0-4735 GCF_054776295.1 Streptomyces sparsus | reverse complement strand
GCCGGGACGCCGCGGGGTGACGGCGGCGGCCGGCTCGGAGCGGCCGGTGACCTCGGCGATGAGGTCCACCATCTCCCGTACCGACACGCCCTCGCCGCGGCCGATGTTCACGGTCAGGTCCCGTACCCGCCCGTCCCGCGCGGTGCCGTCCGCCAGCGCGCGGGCGGCGGAGCCGTGCGCCTCCGCCAGGTCCTCGACGTGGATGTAGTCGCGCACGCACGTCCCGTCGGGCGTGGGGTAGTCGTCGCCGAAGATCTGCGGGGCCTCACCCGCGGTGAGCTTCTCGAAGACCATCGGCACGAGGTTGAACACCCCGGTGTCGGCGAGTTCGGGGGTGGCGGCGCCCGCCACGTTGAAGTACCGCAGGCAGGCGGTGGAGATGCCGTGCGCCTGGCCCGCGGCGCGCGCCAGCCACTCACCGGCGAGCTTGGTCTCGCCGTAGGGGCTCATCGGGAGGCAGGGTGTGTCCTCGGTGACGAGGTCCACGTCCGGCATGCCGTAGACGGCGGCGGAGGAGGAGAACACGAACCGCGGCACGCCCGCGGCGGCCATCGCGCCCAGCAGCACCTGCAGACCCTGGACGTTCTGCTCGTAGTAGTGCAGCGGCCGGGCGACGGACTCACCGACCTGCTTCTTCGCCGCCAGGTGCACCACGCAGTCGACGCGGTGCTGCTCGAACGTGCGGGCCAGCAGCTCCCCGTCGAGCACCGAGCCCTCGACGAGCGGCACGTCCTGCGGCAGGCGGTCGCGCAACCCGCTCGACAGGTCGTCGAGCACGACGACGTCTTCTCCCGCCAGGGTCAGCGCACGCACGACGTGTGCGCCGATGTAGCCGGCTCCACCAGTGATGAGATAGGTCATTAAGGCATCCTAGGCGGGCCGCCCGGCAGCCGAACGGCGCCCGTCCGCAACTGTGCGGACGGGCGCCGTTCGACGGGTGCGGCAGCGGGTGCCGCCCCGGTGCTATCCGGTGGTCACTCGGGGACGCTGGCGACGCCGGGGGCGAGGAACCTGCGCCCGGTGACGCGCTCGCTGACGCCCGCCCGGTCCAGGTACGGCGTGATGCCGCCCAGGTGGAAGGGCCAGCCGGCGCCGGTGATCAGGCACAGGTCGATGTCCTGGGCCTCGGCGACGACACCCTCGGCCAGCATCAGGCCGATCTCCTCGGCGATGGCGTTCAGCGCCCGGTCCCGCACCTGCTCCTCGGTGAGCTGGGTGTCGCCGACCTGGAACAGCGCGGCGACCTCCGGGTCCAGCTCCGGGGTGCCGGTGTCGTGCCGGTACAGGCTGCGCTTGCCGGCCTCGACGACGCGGCCGAGGTTCTCCGAGACGGCGAACCGCTCGGGGAAGGCGGTGTGCAGCGTGCCCGCCACGTGGTGGGCGACGGCCGGGCCGACCAGTTCCAGCAGCACGATGGGCGACATCGGCAGCCCCAGCGGCGCCAGGGCGCGGTCGGCGACCTCCACGGGGGTGCCCTCGTCGATCGTGCCGAGCACCTCGCCCATGAAGCGGGTGAGGATGCGGTTCACCACGAACGCGGGGGCGTCCTTGACGAGCACCGCGGTCTTCTTCAGCTTCTTGGCCACGGCGAAGGCGGTGGCCAGCGAGGCGTCGTCGGTGCGCTCGGCACGGACGATCTCCAGCAGCGGCAGCACCGCGACCGGGTTGAAGAAGTGGAAGCCGACGACCCGCTCGGGGTTCTTCAGCTGCGAGGCCATCTCGGTGATGGACAGCGAGGAGGTGTTGGTGGCCAGGATGGCGTGCGCGGGCACGACCGCCTCCAGCTCGGCGAACACCTGCTGCTTGACGCCCATCTCCTCGAAGACGGCCTCGATGACGAAGTCCGCGTCCGAGAAGGCCGCGGCCTTGTCGAGCGAGCCCGTCACCAGCGCCTTGAGGCGGTTGGCCTTGTCCTGGCCCACCCGGCCCTTCAGCAGGAGCTTGTCGACCTCCTCGTGGACGTAGCCGACGCCCTTGTCCACCCGCTCCTGGTCGATGTCGGTCAGGACGACCGGCACCTCCAGACGGCGGGCGAACAGCAGCGCGAGCTGCGAGGCCATCAGGCCCGCACCGACCACGCCGACCTTGGTGACCGGCCGGGCCAGGCTCTTGTCCGGGGCACCGGCGGGCCGCTTGGCGCGCTTCTGCACCAGGTTGAAGGCGTAGATGCCGCTGCGCAGCTCGTCGCCCATGATGAGGTCGGCCAGCGCCGCGTCCTCGGCGTCGAAGCCCTTCTGGAGGTCTCCGTCCTTCGCCGCGGCGATGATGTCCAGCGCCCGGTAGGCCGCCGGGGCGGCGCCGTGCACCTTGCTGTCGGCGATCTCCCGTCCGCGGGCGACGGCCTGGTCCCAGGTCTCGCCGCGGTCGATCTCCGGGCGCTCCACCTGGAGCTGCCCGGTCAGCACGGCAGCGGTCCAGTGCAGCGACTGCTCCAGGAAGTCCGCGCCCTCGAAGATCGCGTCCGCGATGCCGAGCTCGTGGACCTGCCTGCCCTTGAGCTGCCGATTCTGGTTGAGCGAGTTCTCGATGATGACCTGGACGGCCCGCTCGGGTCCGATCAGGTTCGGCAGCAGCGCGCAGCCGCCCCAGCCGGGCACCAGGCCGAGGAAGACCTCGGGCAGGGAGAACGCCGGGACGGACTGGGAGACGGTCCGGTAGCCGCAGTGCAGGCCGACCTCGACACCGCCGCCCATGGCCGCGCCGTTGTAGTAGGCGAAGGTGGGTACGGCCAGAGCCGGGAGCCGCTTGAAGACCTCGTGGCCGCCCTTGCCGATGGCGAGCGCGTCCTCGTGCCGCTTCAGCAGCTCGACGCCCTTGAGGTCGGCGCCGACGGCGAAGATGAACGGCTTGCCGGTCAGGCCGACACCGACGATCTCACCGGCGGCGGCCTCCGCCTCGACCTGGTCGATGGCCGCGTCGAGGTTGGCCAGCGACTGCGGGCCGAAGGTGGTCGGCTTGGTGTGGTCGAAGCCGTTGTCCAGCGTGATGAGCGCGAAGCGGCCGGCCCCGGCGGGCAGGTCCAGGTGGCGTACGTGCGCCTGGGTCACCACCTCGTCCGGGAAGAGCTCGGCTGCGCCCTTCAACAGCTCTGCGGTGTTGCTCACTTGGCTCCTCCGTCGAAGTGCGGGTTCTCCCAGATCACGGTGCCGCCCATGCCGAAACCGACGCACATGGTGGTCAGGCCGTAGCGCACGTGCGGCTGCTGCTCGAACTGGCGGGCCAGCTGGGTCATCAGCCGGACGCCGGAGGAGGCGAGCGGGTGCCCGAAGGCGATCGCGCCGCCGTACTGGTTGACGCGGGGGTCGTCGTCGGCGATGCCGTAGTGGTCCAGCAGGGCCAGCACCTGGACGGCGAACGCCTCGTTGATCTCGAACAGGCCGATGTCCTCGATGGACAGGCCCGCCTTGGCGAGGGCCTTCTCCGTGGACGGCACCGGGCCGATGCCCATGACCTCCGGCTCGACGCCGGCGAAGGCGTACGACACCAGGCGCATCTTGACCGGCAGTTCCAGCTCGCGCGCGACGTCCTCGGCGGCGATCAGGGAGGCGGTGGCGCCGTCGTTGAGACCGGCGGCGTTGCCCGGGGTGACCCGACCGTGCGGGCGGAACGGCGTCTTCAGTCCGGCCAGCATCTCCATGCTGGTGCCGGGGCGCATCGGCTCGTCGGCGGTGGCCAGGCCCCAGCCGGTCTCGCCGGCCTCGGCGTTGGTCCGGCGGACGGAGACGGGCACCAGGTCGGACTGGATGTTGCCGTTGGCGTACGCCTTGGCGGCCTTCTCCTGGCTGCGCACGGCGTAGGCGTCGGCGCGCTCCTTGGTCAGGTGCGGGAACCGGTCGTGCAGGTTCTCCGCCGTCATGCCCATGAACATGGCCGACTCGTCGACCAGCTTCTCGGAGACGAAGCGCGGATTGGGGTCCACGCCCTCACCCATCGGGTGCCGGCCCATGTGCTCGACGCCGCCGGCCACGACGACGTCGTAGGCGCCGAACGCGACCGAGCCCGCGGTGCTGGTCACCGCGGTCATCGCGCCCGCGCACATGCGGTCGATGGAGAAACCGGGAACGGTCTGCGGCAGCCCCGCGAGGATCCCCGCGGTGCGCCCCAGGGTCAGGCCCTGGTCGCCGATCTGGGTGGTCGCGGCGAGGGCGACCTCGTCGATGCGTTCCGGTGACAGGCCGGGGTTGCGGCGCAGCAGCTCACGGATGCACTTGACGACCAGATCGTCGGCGCGGGTCTCGTGGTAGATGCCCTTGGGGCCCGCCTTGCCGAACGGGGTGCGGACGCCGTCGACGAAGACGACGTCCCTAGCGGTACGAGGCACGTTGGCTCTCCTCCTGCAGGGTTGCGGCCGGGAGTCCGGGGTCTCCCCCGGGAGAATGCCGCCGCGGGGCGGCGCGCTTCCCGGCCTCCATGCTACTTGTCGGTAACCACGTGGCAAGGGTCGGCCCGCCGTCGCCGGTGCGGTCCGTGTCACATCCGTGCCCGCGGCCGGCGGTGTCCACTCCCGCCGGGCGGGCCGGCTACTCGGACGGAGGCGCGGCGGTGAGGGCTGTGGCCAGCAGCGGAAGCGTTTGTTCAATCTGCCAGGGCCGGGCGCCGTAGCCGCGCAGCGCCTCCGCGACGGCCTCCGGGGAGAGGTCGGCCGGCGGCTCCCAGCACAGCCGCCGCACGGTGTCCGGCGTGATCAGGTTCTCCTGCGGCAGGCGCAGCCGCTCGGCGTGCGCGGTCACCGCGG
>NZ_BAAHCA010000347.1:0-4755 GCF_054776295.1 Streptomyces sparsus | reverse complement strand
ACGCCGGACCCACAGTTCGGGGGTGACGCCGGCGATCGCGCGGTGGCCGTCGTGCCCGGCCAGCCCGGCCGGATCGCGGGCCACGTCCCCCAGCTCGTCCGGGTCGGTGAGCAGCCGCCGGTAGAGGTCGCAGCGCGCGGTCAGCTCCTCGTGGGTGCCGATGTCGACGAGGCGCCCGCCGTCGAGCACGGCGATGCGGTCGGCGAGGGCCAGGGTGGACTGCCGGTGCGCGATCAGCAGCGTGGTGCGCCCGGCCATCACCCCGCGCAGCGCCTCGTGGATCTCGTGCTCGATGCGGGCGTCGACGGCCGAGGTGGCGTCGTCGAGCAGCAGCAGCCGGGGGTCGGTGAGAATGGCCCGGGCCAGGGCTATGCGCTGGCGCTGGCCGCCGGACAGGGTGAGGCCCTGCTCGCCGACGGGGGTGTCGTAGCCCTCGGGCAGTTCGGAGATGAAGCCGTCGGCCTGCGCGGCCCGGGCGGCGGCGCGTACGTCCTCGTCGGTGGCGTCGGGTGCGCCGAAGGCGATGTTCTCGCGCACCGAGTCGGAGAACAGGAAGCTGTTCTCCGGCACGAGCCCGATGGCCGAGCGCAGCGAGTCGAGCGTCAGCTCGCGCACGTCCTGGCCGCCGACCCGCACCGCGCCGCCGGTGACGTCGTAGTAGCGCGGCAGCAGCATGGAGACCGTCGACTTGCCGCTGCCGCTGGTGCCGACCACCGCGACCGTCTCACCCGGCTCGATGCGCAGGCTGAAGCCGTCCAGCACCGGGTGGTCGGGGTCGTAGCCGAAGGTGACACGGTCGAACTCGACGGAGGCGTCGGCGTCCGCGGGCAGTTCGCGGGCGTCCTCACGCTCGGCCATCTGCGGTTCGGTGTCGATCAGGTCGAAGATGCGCTCCGCGCCGGCCCGGGCCTGCTGCCCGATGGTGAGCATCGCGGCCAGCATCCGCACCGGCCCGACGAGCTGCGCCAGATAGGTGGAGAAGGCGACGAAGGTGCCGAGCGTGATCTGGCCGTTCACCGCCATCCAGCCGCCGAGCCCCAGCATGGCCACCTGTCCCAGCGAGGGCACGGCCTGCAGGGCAGGCGTGTAGCGGGCGTTCAGCCGGACGGTGCGGAGCCGGGCGGCGAACAGGGTGCGGCTGACGTCGCGCAGCTTGTTCGTCTCCTGCTGCTCCTGCCCGAAGCCCTTGACGACGCGGACACCCGTCACGGCGCCCTCGACCACGGACGCGACCGCGCCGGCCTGCTGCTGGGCGTACCAGGTGGCCGGGAAGAGCCGTTTGCGGCTGCGGTCGGCGATCAGCCACAGCAGCGGGAAGACGGCCAGCGAGACCAGGGTGAGCAGCGGCGAGAGCACCAGCATGATCACCAGGGCGACGGCGAACAGCAGCACGTTGCCGATCATCATCGGCAGCATGAAGAGCACGCTCTGCACCAGTTGCAGGTCGCTGGTGCCGCGGCCGACGACCTGGCCGGTGGAGAGTTCGTCCTGGCTGCGGCCGTCGAGCCGGATCACCGCCCGGTACATGGAGGTGCGCAGGTCGTGCTGGACGTCCAGGGCGAGCCGGCCGCCGTAGTAGCGCCGCAGGTAGGTCAGCCCGTAGATCAGGACGGCTGCGGCGATCAGCAGGCCGATCCACAGCGCCATGGCGCCGCCGTCACCGCCCTCGACGACGTCGTCGATGATGACCTTGGTCAGCAGCGGGATGAGCGCCATGATGCCCATGCCGGCCAGGGAGGCACCCAGGGCGAGCAGCACGTTGCGCCGGTACCGCCAGCAGTGCGTCCACAGCCGCCGCGCCCAGCCGGGCACGGTCCGCTGCTCTGCCGGCGCCTCCTCCGGAACGGACGGGCCGCCGGACGCGCCGGCTTCCCCCGGTACGCCCGGTGTGCCGGGAGCGCCCGCGTTCCCGGTCGCTCCCGCTTCGACGGGTCCCCCCGACTCACTTCCCGCCACGCCGCGTCCCTCCGGTGAAGATTGAGTGCTGCCGGAAGATCCAACACCGCCGGCCGCTGATTTCATCCCACCGCACTCCGTCACTACGCGCCTGTGCGACGGCGTGCGCCCGGAGCACACGTCACCCGGCGGTCGGCGTCCGGTCGGCGCCCGTGTCACGGCCCCGGCGTTTCCGGCCGGGCGCGGGTACGGATGTCCGCTCCGGAGCATGCGGGGGCGGCCTGGTGCCCCGCTCGAACCGGGAAGCCACGGCAGGGGAGCGGGCAGGGAGCGGCAGCCGCTGGACCCCCGGCGGCACGCACCGGGGTACGAGCCCGGGCGGAGGTGCGGCAGCGGGCCGCGGGTGCGGTAGCCGGCCGCAGCGGGCGAGGCAGGCCCGGGACACGCGCGGGCCCGGGGAAACGTCTCGAACCCGGGGACGCGTCGGTTCCGAGGGGGCGAGCGCCCCAGGGCCGCCGAAGGTCCGGAACCGACTGGGCTCAGTCGGCCGGGCGGCCCTCGGTGGGCTGGAGACCGAGGGAATCAAGCCAACTCGGAGTCCTGCCGCCGAGTATCTCGGTGAGCAGCAGCAGGCGGGTCAGCGGGTCCCACTCGACGTCGGGCAGGTCACCCGGGGCGGCGGAGACACCGTCGCCCTTGTGTGAGAACCGCGCCCAGACGGCCTTGCCGCAGGGGCCGGGGGCGGTCCAGCCCCAGTCGTCGCTGAGGCAGTCGACGATGTGCAGTCCGCGCCCGGACTCGGCGAGTTCGTCGGCCTCGCAGACCGCCGGTGATCCGGCACCGGCGTCGACGACCGCGCACAGAACCGTTTCGCCTTGGCGCAGCAGGCTGAGAAGCACCGGCTGCGCCGACGGATCTTCCCAGGGGCAGGCACTGTGGCTGAGGGCGTTGGTCACCATCTCGGATATGGAGACGGCGACGCTGTCACCCAGTTCGTCCATGCCCCAGCCGCTGAGCGCCGACTGGGCGAAGCGCCGGGCGATCCCCGCCGAGCGGGGGCCGGGTTCCAGCGTCCAGACCGCGAAGCCGGACGTCGCCGTCGGGCCGACCGAGGGGCCGGGCGCCGGCGCGGTAGGGGCCGCCCGCCGAACCAGCGAGAGTGGAGGATGTCCGGGGCCGGAGCCGCTGGGGGTTCCGGGGGCGCCCTGACTCGCCCACCTTGCCGGTTGTGCCGTCATCACGAACCCCGCAGCCGTCTCTCTGGGTGCTGGTGGAACACGCTTGCGGTTCCATACTCTTCCACATGTACTTACGGCTGCAAGTGCGGATGCAAGTACATGTGCAAGAACAGGGACTTGTGAGGCAGTATTCGGCCAGAGATCATCACGGGGCGCGGGGGCATCAAAATGAGAGAAGAGGCAGACGATGCAGCAGTTTGACAACGGTGTTCCGGCCGGCAGGCTCCAGGGCGCCGTGTGGCGGAAGAGCCGCCGCAGCAACCCCAGTGGGAACTGTGTCGAGCTGGCAGAACTGCCCAACGGGTCGGTGGCGGTACGCAACTCCCGCCACCCCGCCGGACCCGCGCTGGTCTACACCGAGGCCGAGATCACCGCGTTCATCCTGGGCGCCAAGGACGGCGACTTCGACGACCTGCTCGGCAGGAGCGGAAACTGACCGAGTACGGCCCACGCGGGACGACGGCCGGCCGACCGTACGGAGCACTGCCGGTGGTACATGCCAGCGGCAACGACCGGCCGCACCTGCGCTGCTGTACACCAGTGCTCCCCGATGGGACACTGGGCGGTCATTTCATCACCCAGAGCATGCAGGAGCAGGCGTGACCTCAGCCCAGCCGGAGTCCAACTCCTCGGTGCGCCGGGTACTCGCCCAGCCCAGAGGCGGGCCGACGGTACTGCGCATAGTGCTCGGCACCCACCTCCGACGGCTGCGGGAGGCCCGCGGCATCACCCGGGAGGCCGCCGGCGACGCCATCCGTGGTTCGCACGCCAAGATCAGCCGCTTGGAGCTGGGCCGGGTCGGCTACAAGGAGCGGGACGTCGCCGACCTGCTCACGCTGTACGGCGTGCAGGACGAGACGCAGCGCGAGGAGTTCCTGACCCTCGCCCGGCACGCGAACAACCCCGGCTGGTGGCACAAGTACAGCGACGTGCTGCCCAGCTGGTTCGAGACCCTGCTGGGCATGGAGGAGGCCGCGTCGGTCATCAGGACCTACGAGGTGCAGTTCATCCCCGGTCTGCTGCAGACCGCCGGCTACGCCCGGGCGGTGGCCAAGCTCGGGCACGCCAGCGCGTCCGAGGCGGAGATCGAACGCCGGGTCGACCTGCGCATGCGCCGCCAGGAGCTGCTGTCCCGGCCGCAGGCACCGCGGCTGTGGGCCGTCATCGACGAGGCGGCACTGCGCCGGCCGCTGGGCGGCACCGAGGTGATGCGCGAGCAGATCCAGCACCTGCTGCGCGTCGCCCGGCAGCCCAACGTCACTCTCCAGGTCGCCCCCTTCCGCATCGGCGGACTCGCCGCGGCGGGCGGTCCGGTGACGATCCTGCGGTTCCACGAACCGGACCTGCCGGACATCGTCTACCTGGAGCAGCTCACCAGCGCGCTCTACCTGGACAAGCGCCCGGAGGTGGAGACGTACATGGTGGTCATGGACCGGCTGTGCGCCGCCGCGGAGACCAACGACAGCACCATCGACTTTCTGACCGGGATCGCCGAGGACTACTGACGCCCGAGGACTACTGACGCTCCCGCCACGGCCGCCGGGCCGCTCGCGGCTCCCGCCTCCGTGCACGGCCGTCCGCACAGCCGTCCGCCCCGCCGCCCACCGGTGAAGACCGGTGG
>NZ_BAAHCA010000346.1:0-4767 GCF_054776295.1 Streptomyces sparsus | reverse complement strand
CGCGGCTCGCCACGCCGGCCACCTCAGCCCAGCGCGGCCACCCGCTCCCGGTAGCCGCGCACCGGAGCCGCGTCCCGGTACGGTTCGAGCCGCCGCTCGAAGTCGCGGACGTACTCGTGCGCCCGCACCGAGCGCATCTCCGCCGCCGCCTGCGCGGCCTCCGCGCCCAGCGCGCACGCCTGCTCGATCTCACCCAGCCCCAGGCGGGCCGTCGCCAGCACCACCCGGCAGAACAACCGGCTGCGCGCGTACCCGGGACCGCGCAGATGCAGCGACCGCTCCGCGTACTGGGCCGCCGTCCGGTACTGCTGGAGGTCGCGGTGGCAGTGGCCGAACTCGTCGGCGAGCTGCGCCTCGTCGAAGAACCGCGCCCACTGCGGCGTCTCCTCCCCGGGGCGCACCGCCTCCAGCGCCCGTTCGGCCCGGGCCAGGGAAGCCGTACAGGCCCGCACTTCGCCCAGCACGCCGTGACCGCGCGCCTCGGCGGCGTGCAGCAGGGCCTGGAGCACCGGCGGCGCCGACGCACCCACCCCCTGCTGCGCGACCCGGGCCAGCTGCACCGCCTCCCGGCCGTGCCCCAGGTAGACGGCCTGGCGGCTCATCGTGACCAGCACGTAACTGCCGTAGGCGCGCTCACCCGCGGCCTGGGCCAGCCGCAGGGCCTGCACGAAGTACCGCTGGGCGAGGCCGTGCGCGGCGATGTCGTACGCCGTCCAGCCGGCCAGCCTGGTCAGCTCGGCCGCCGCCGCGAACAACCGGCGGCCGGCCTGCTCGCCGTAGCTGCCCCGCAGCATCGGCTCGGCCTCGTGCTCCAGGTAGCGCACCAGGGCCTGCCGGGCGTGGCCACCGCCGTAGGCGTGGTCCAGCGTCCGGAACAGCTCGGCGACCGAACGCAGCGCGGTGATGTCTCCGGCGGTCACCCGCTGCCCGGCGGTGCGCTCGACCTGCTCGCCCAGGTCGGGCCGCGCCCGGGGGAGCACCGGGCCGCGACCCTGCGTGGGCACCCGGTGCGCTTCCGGAGGCTCCCCCCGGGCGACCCGCTCGTCGGCGCGGCCGATCAGCCAGTCGCGGCTGGGCACCACCAGGCCGGCCGGGGTGAACGCGATCTTGCGCAGCTCCGAGTGGCTGCCGGAGTCCTTGCGCCAGAGACCGCCGACGATGTCCACCGCCTCGGCCGGACTCGCGGCGAACTCCAGCCCGGCGTAGACCGGGGCGCAGGCGTCCAGGCCCAGATCCTGCGCGGTCAGCCGGCGGCCGAGCCGCCGGGTGAACACCTCGGCGATCAACGCCGGAGTGGTGCCCCGCGGTTGCTGGCCGCGCAGCCAGCGAGTGACGGACGTCTTGTCGTACCGCAGGTCCAGACCGTGTTCCAGACCGAGCTGGTCCACTCTCCGTGCCAGCCCGGCGTTGGAGAAGCCCGCCTCGGCGATGAGGGCGGCGAGTTGACGGTTGGGACTGCGTTGCTGGGAGGGGCGGCTCCCGGGTCGTTCCGTCGACATCAGTTGTGCGGTCTCCTGCCTGTCGGCTTGGGACAGACGCCGGGGCGCCCTGTTGGAACGGCGTGAATGTAGCGGCCCCACCGGTGTTCTCCGCCACATCGGTCCGGTATTCATCCATACGTGTGAGTGCATGGGCCGCTACAGGCGCCTGCGTACCGAGGTGCGCTCGGTCGTACAGTTGCCAGCAGGGGCGCCCGGCCGGGTCCGGGCCCCCGCGCGGCCTCCCCGGCACGGGAGGGGCGGCGCAGGCACCCGGGAACCCCGGACACGTCCGAGAGCGCCCGAGCGCACCGACACACCCGCGACACGGGCCGGGACGGCCGAGAGAAGGGAAGCAGCCGTGAGTGAGCTGCGCTTTGTCCACCTGGGCTTCGGCGAGGAGGCCGTGGAGTACCTCGACGCCTGGCAGCGGCAACGTGAGGTGCACGCGGCGCGCTTCGCCGACGAGATCGAGGACACCTGCCTGCTGCTCGAGCACCAGGCCGTCTACACGGCGGGCCGGCGGACCGAGGACAGCGAGCGGCCCCTGGACGGCACTCCCGTCGTCGACGTCGACCGGGGCGGGAAGATCACCTGGCACGGCCCGGGCCAGCTCGTCGGCTACCCCATCCTGAAGCTGCCGCGGCCGGTCGACGTCGTCGCCCACGTCCGCCGACTCGAGGAGGCGCTGATCCTCACCTGCGCCGACTTCGGACTGGAGACCACCCGGATCGAGGGCCGCAGCGGCGTGTGGGTGCTCGGCGACCCGGTGTCGCAACGCCCGGCGACGGGCGGCCTGGCGCTCGACTTCGACCCGCGCCTCGCGGACGAGGAGTTCGACGCGCGGCTGATGGGCCCCGAGTACGCGCCCTCCAACGCCGGCCAGCGCGGCGAGGACCGCAAACTGGCCGCGATCGGGATCAGGGTGGCCAAGGGCGTCACCATGCACGGCTTCGCGCTGAACTGCGACCCCGACAACACCTCGTTCGACCGCATCGTGCCCTGCGGCATCCGGGACGCGGGCGTCACCTCGCTCAGCGGCGAACTGGGCCGCGACGTGCCCGTCACGGAGGTGCTTCCGGTGGTCGAGAAACACCTCGAAGCGGTACTCGGCGCCCGGGCGCCGCTGCCCCGGGCCGTCTGAGGCGGTCAGGGCAGGGCAAGGCCCGCCTTCTTTCCCTCGGGTACCGGGGGTGGGAGGCCGGGAGACAGGTGGGCGTACCCTGGGATGCGCCGAAGAATCAAAAGTTTGAGGAGCCGGACGTGTCCGCTGTCGCACCCGACGGTCGAAAGATGCTCCGCCTGGAGGTCCGCAACAGTCAGACCCCCATCGAGCGCAAGCCGGAGTGGATCAAGACCCGGGCCAAGATGGGCCCCGAGTACAACGCCCTCCAGAGCCTGGTCAAGCGCGAAGGGCTGCACACCGTCTGCCAGGAGGCCGGCTGCCCCAACATCTTCGAATGCTGGGAGGACCGCGAGGCGACGTTCCTCATCGGCGGTGAGCAGTGCACCCGCCGCTGCGACTTCTGCCAGATCGACACCGGCAAGCCCGCCGAACTCGACCGCGACGAGCCGCGCCGGGTCGCGGAGTCCGTCGAGCAGATGGAGCTGCGCTACGCCACCATCACCGGCGTCGCGCGCGACGACCTCGACGACGGCGGCTCGTGGCTCTACGCCGAGACCGTCCGCCAGATCCACGCCCGCATGCCCGACACCGGCGTGGAACTGCTCATCCCCGACTTCAACGCCGTGCCCGAGCAGCTCGCCGAGGTCTTCTCCTCCCGCCCCGAGGTACTGGCGCACAACGTCGAGACGGTGCCGCGCATCTTCAAGCGGATCCGTCCCGCGTTCCGCTACGAGCGGTCGCTGGAGGTCATCACCCGCGCCCGCGAGGCCGGCCTCGTCACCAAGTCGAACCTGATCCTCGGCATGGGCGAGACCCGCGACGAGGTCAGCCAGGCCCTCCAGGACCTGCACGACGCCGGTTGCGAACTCATCACCATCACCCAGTACCTGCGGCCCACCCCCCGCCACCACCCCGTCGAGCGCTGGGTCAAGCCCCACGAGTTCGTGGAGCTCCAGGAAGAGGCCGAGGAGATGGGCTACGCGGGTGTGATGTCCGGGCCGCTCGTCCGCTCCTCGTACCGCGCCGGCCGGCTCTACCAGCAGGCCGTCGACCGCCGTCGGGCCACCGACGCGGCGTGAGATGTGTCTCAAAGCCGTTTGACCGATTTTGACCCGGTGGTCATGCGGTGGTAACACCTTTCGGTGACGATGGTTTCACTCACCGCTCACGTACCCGAGGGGACTCGACCAATGCAGGCTGCCGCCCCCGTACGCCCGACCTTCACCGACGCGCTGCGCACGTTGGAAGGGGTACTGCTGCGGAACGGCCAGAGCACGGCCCGTCGCAACGCCTGGACGGCCGTCCTGGAGGACCGCCGTCGGGCCAAGGACCGCGTGGAGACCGAGCACGTCCTGGAGGCCGCGGCTGAGGGCACTTCGGTCGCCACGTAAACTCCCTGTATGGCGCGGAAGGAAAAATCCGAGAATCCGGGGCGGCTCAAGCAGATCGCCCTGACGTACAAGATGGCCCGGCGGTCCGATCGGTGGCTCGGGTTCATCCTGCTCGGCGTGGGGCTGGTCACCTTCGGCGTTGTCCTCGGGATCGGCTTCCTCGTCGGGCACCCCGTCTACCTGGGCATCCTCGGCTTCCTGCTGGCCTTCCTCGCGGTGGCGATCATCTTCGGACGACGCGCCGAGCGGGCGGCCTTCGGGCAGATGGAAGGCCAGCCGGGAGCAGCGGCGGCCGTGCTGGACAACATCGGCAAGGGCTGGTCGGTCACGCCGGCCGTCGCGATGAACCGCCAGCAGGACGTCGTGCACCGGGCGGTCGGCCGGCCGGGCGTGGTCCTGGTGGCCGAGGGCAACCCGAACCGGCTGCGGACCCTGCTGGCCTCCGAGAAGCGGAAGATGGCCCGCGTGCTGGGCGACGTCCCGGTGCACGACGTCATCGTGGGCAACGGCGAGGGGCAGGTGCCGCTCGGCAAGCTGCGCACCACCATCGTCAAGAAGCGCCGGGTACTGCCGGGCTCCCAGGTGACCGAGATCAACGACCGGCTCCGGGCCCTGGGTGACCTGATGAGCAACATGCCGCTGCCGAAGGGGCCGATGCCCAAGGGCATGCGCATGCCGAAGGGGCCGACGGGCCGCTGACGGCGGCCGGTGACACGGCGTGAACGTCGTATACGGCCGTGGGCCCGACTCCCGAGCAGGCGGGGAGCCGGGC
>NZ_BAAHCA010000345.1:0-4767 GCF_054776295.1 Streptomyces sparsus | reverse complement strand
TGCCGCGCGGCCCGGCCCGCCGGCAGGCGCTGCTGGGAGCGGCGGCCGGCTTCTGGGCGCCGCTGCTGGTGGTGGGCGTGCTGACCGGCGTGCGGCAGTGCCTGTTCTGGACGGTCACCGGCTCCGGCTCCTACGCGTCCTTCACCGGGTCGGAACTGCACGTGCTGGGCCGGGGGCTGGTCAACACCGCGCTGTTCAGCCTCGGGTGCGCCGGCCTGCTGGTGCCGCTCGTCGCGGTGCTCAGGCGCCGCACCGACCGCCGCGGCGTACTCACCGCGGAGCTGTGGGTCTGGCTCGCGGCGTCCGCCCTGGCCGTCGTCACCGGCTTCCACTTCTTCGGCCACTACTACCTGCAACTCCTGCCACCGCTGGTGCTGCTGGGCACCGGCGCACTGCAACTGCTCGGCACCGAGTGGCTGCGCGGCGCCGTCGCCTGCTCGGTCGTCAGCTGCGTCCTGTTCACCGGCTGGGCGGGCACCGCGGGCACCGCGGAACTGGACCACTCGGCCAGGCTGGTCGCAGCCGTGCAGGCCCGCAGCCAACCGGACGACGAGGTCCTCTTCTGGGGCATGCACCCGGAGAACTACTGGCTGGCGGACCGGAAACCGGGTTCGCGCTATCTGACGGCCGGGCTGCTGACCAACTTCAGCGGCGGACGGAACGGCCTTAACGTGGGGGAGCGGTACGGCGTCGAGGGCTCCTGGCCCACACTGATGGCCGAGCTGACCACCGACCCGCCACGGCTGATAGTCGACGACTCCCGGGGCGCCCTCTACCGGCCCGCCCGCATGCCGCGGCTGAGCGCGGTGCTCGCGGCCCACTACGAGCGGGTCGCTGTGGTCGACGGCGCCGTGATCCACCAACGCGTCGACCCGCCGCGCTAGGGGGCGCTCGAAGGCGGGTGCACGGCGCGCTCTGCCAGCACCCGCCTTCCGCACGTCGGGTGCGTCCGGAGAGCATGCGAAAGGCTCCTCCCGGGGTGGGGGCCGCCGACGACGGAGATCAGCGCCAACGCACGCATCGCCCAGCCCCGGCAGCTCGGACGCCGAGGGCAGGGTGCGCCTGCGGCGGCGGACCGTCGAGCGGGACGATCGCCCAGGACGGACAGCGGGCAGCGGGGGCGGTGCCTGCCGCGGCGCTCGCCGTGCGGATCGGTGGTCAGGGCAGGAGCTGCTGCTCCATGGCGAAGACGGCAACCCCGGCCCGGGTCCGCCGCCCGGTCTTGTCGTAGATGTGTCCGAGGTGATGGCCCACCGTGCGGCTGGAGATGGACAGTTCGGCGCCGATCTGCTGGTTGGTGAGCCCTCGGGCGGCCAGCCGCAGCACGTCGACCTCCCTCGCCGTGAGCCCGGCCGGGCGGCGGGCACGGGACGGCCTCCGGCCTGCCGCCCGCAGCACCAGGTCGCAGGCGGTGCGGTCCAGGGCGCCCGAGTCCGCCTCCCGAGTCAGGCGCTCGGCTGCCTCGTCGGCGGTGAAGGCGTCCCGATGCGGCCGTGGCTCGGTCAGCGCGGCGAACACGTCGGCTGCGGAGAGAACGAGAGCCGTCAGAGGCAGGCGGGGCGCCAGGGCGCCACGGTGGTAGCCGCTGCCGTCGAGACGCTCGTGGTGCGCGGCTGCGACCGGTGCCAGCGGGGCGAGAGCGGGCACGCGTTCCAGCACGCGCTGTGTCCAGTACGTGTGCATCCTCACCCGCTCCGTCTCAGCGATGCCCAGCGGCCCGGGACGGTCCCACACGTCGGCGGAGATCCCGGCCCGCCCGAGGTCGTGCAGCAGAGCCGCGCAGCGCAGCCGGGTCACCTCGTCGGCCGGGAGGCCGGCCAGCAGGCCGGCGCTCTCGGCCAGCCGCGCGACGTGCTCGCTGTGACCGATCAGCCACTTGCCCTTGAGGTCCACGAACCGGCCGAGCACCGCGCACAGGTCGGGGACCTCAGCGGCGGGCACCGTGACGTACGGCGGTGGTTCGGCGGCCACCACGGACGCGAGGGCGTCCGGCTCCCGGAGCGGAGCGAGCGCTTTCGCGGCGTCGGCTGCGAACGCGTGCGCCAACTTAGGGTCGAGATGGCCACCGGCCCGCCCGACCACCGCCGCGACGGCGGCCGGCTCGCCACCTCCCGCATGGGCCAGAACGGCCTGCTCGGCCACGTGGACCACACGGGCGGCGAACGAGAGCCGCTCGCCCTCGGCGCCGAGCGGGATGCCCTGTCCGTCCCAGCGCTCGTACACGTCGTTCAGCGCCGCGAGGGTCTCCGCCCGCACGCCGAGGCCCGAACCGAGCGCCTGACTGGCCTCGCAACCGTTGCGCATGGCCTCCACGCCGACCGTGGGCATCACCTCGGTCAGGGTGTCCGTCAGCCGCTGTCCCGCCTCGCGCGTCCAGCCCCCGGTCCGGACCAACTGCTCGGCCAGGGGCACGTCGTCGCCCGGATCGAGGTACTTCATCGCGCGCTGGAACGCCACCTCGTCGCCGAAGACCGCCGCGAGTTCGGGGGCGAAGGACGTGCAGCCGACCGAGCGGAGCAGTGCCGTCTCGTAGACCACCCGACAGGTCTCCCGGTCGCCGGCGAGCACGTCCCGGGTGAAAACCGTGGCGACAATGCAGGTGCGCAGCCCCTTCTCGAAGGACATTCCCGCAGCCAGGTCCGTCGTCAGGGACAGCGCCGCCAGCACTTCGGCCAACCGAACCTCTTCCACCGCCACAGCGTAACCGCCCCTCCCCGGCGTCCCGGACGCGTCCGCACATCTTCCCCGGGGGCGGGTTCCCGGGGCAGGACGCGCACCGGTGGCCGTCAGGTGGAGGAAGGAGAACGAGGACCGCTCGGGCAGGGCCGACCAGCGACATAGGTCGATCAGCCGATGTCCCGCGGCCGGTTCAGGTGGAGGATCAGTGACGGCGGGGGAGCGCTCCCGACCGTCGCGCCCGGAACCACGTCCGCGTGCCACGTTCCGCAACCGGCGCAGGGCCGGAAGGAGTTGCGAACCGCCCATCAACACGGCACGGAGGTTCCACATGACCACGCACCAACACGAGACCCACTCCGCCGCAGGCAGCGCGGTGGTGCAGGCGTTGTACGACTCGCTCGCCCAGGGGGACGTCACCGCACTGCTCGCGGGACTCGACGAGCGCATCGAATGGGTCGTTCCGCCAGGGCTGCACTACGGGGGCACGTACCGGGGACGTGAGAAGGTCCTGGAGCACGTGTTCTCCCGATTCGTCACCGAATGGCAGGACTTCACCGTCGCTCCCGAGGAGATCGTCGACGCCGGGGACCTCGTCCTGGCACTCGGTCACTACAGCGGCACGAGCCTGGCGACCGGAAAGCCGATGCGGACACGTTTCGCGCACGTGTGGCGGCTGCGGGACGGCGTCCCCGTGCGCTTCGAGACCATTCTCGACACCCACACCATGGTCACCGCGATGTGAACCGGCCCTCCCCGGCAGCCGAGCGCCACCACGCCGGGGACGCCCGGGACGCCCATCCGGCCCATGGGCCCGGACGGAACGGGCGGTGCGCACGACCGCCCCGCGCATGCCCTGCTCTCATTCTCCGATTTTGCCGGCTTCTCCGGCTTCGCCGGCTCCTCAGATTCGAAGGACACCACACATGGCCTTGTTCGAGCACGATTTCGTCGCAGCGGGTTCCACGGAACCGCCGGTGGGCGAAACGGGACGGATGCTCCAGATGATGACGGGCTACTGGGTCACCCAAGTGGTACGCACCGCCGCCGAGTTGAACATCGCCGACCATCTGCACGGCGGCGGTGCCACCCCGGCGGACGTGGCGGCGGCGGAGTCACTGGACCCGGCCTCGACCTTCCGGTTCCTGCGGACGTGCGCCTCCCTCGGTCTGGCCGCGTCGGCGGACGGGGAACGGTTCGGCAGCACGGCCCTGCTGGACACCTTGCGCACCGACGCCCCGGGGTCCCTGCGGGACCTGGCCCTGTGGGGCGGCGCCGAGTCGCACTGGCTGCCGTGGGGACGGCTGGTGGACGCGATCCGCGCCGGCGCCCCTCAGACGGAAGCCGCCCTCGGCGCACCGGTCTTCGACTGGCTCGCCACCGTCCCGAGGGAGGCCGAGGTCTTCACCAACGCCATGACGGCGATGACCCGCGGACTGGCCCACCGGCTCGCGGATGTGATCGACCTCCAGGGCACCGAAGTCGTCGTGGACGTCGGCGGCGCCGGTGGCAACCTCGTGCAGACGCTCATGCAGCGGCACCCCGGCCTCACCGGGGTGGTGCTCGACCTTCCGCACGTGGCTGCCGAGGCGGACGCCTCAGCGTCGGGACTGGACGTCACGGACCGGTTCACCTTCGTCGGTGGTGACTTCTTCGACGAGGTTCCGCCCGGGGACGTGCACCTGCTGAAGTTCGTCCTGCACGACTGGGACGACGACGCCTGCGTGCGCATCCTGAACAACTGCCGGGAAGCGCTCAGGACCGGTGGACGCGTACTGGTCATGGAACTGCTCGTCGACAAGGTGGGCACGCCCGGTCTGGAGCCGCTGATGGACCTCAACATGATGGCGCTGTCGACCGGACGGGAGCGCAGCCTCGACGAGTTCGAGACCCTCGCCCGGCGAGCCGGCCTGAAGCCGGCCCGAACGATGTCATCCGCGTCCCGGGTCTCCGTGCTGGAGCTGGTCCCGGCCGGGACCACGGAACGCTGAGGCAGCGGATCGGCACAGAGTCGGCGACGGCGGCGCGGGGGTGGGCCTCACAGGCCCGCCCGCACCGCCGAAGGGCCGGCGGTGGTGGCGCCCAGCGCGC
>NZ_BAAHCA010000344.1:0-4769 GCF_054776295.1 Streptomyces sparsus | reverse complement strand
GGCCTGCGCGGGTGTCCACTCGTGCAGGGTCAGCGGGCGGCCGAGCACGTCGGCCAGCACCGCGAGCTGCTCCCGGGACGACAGCGCCGCCGGCCCGGTCAGCGCGTACGTCCGACCCGCGTGCCTGGGGGCGGTGAGGGCCAGGGCCGCCACCTCGGCGATGTCCCTCGGGTCGACGGGCGTGGTCGGAGCGTCCGCGGGCCAGGCGCGCACCGCCCGGCCCGCGCGGAGCTGCCGGGCCCACGCCAGGGTGTTCGTCATGAAGGCCCTGGGCCGCAGGACCGTCCAGGCGAGCCCGGAGTCGCGGATACCGGCCTCGGCGGTGCGCTGCCACTCGGTGACCAGGTCGTGGGCACCGTCGTCGGCGACGCTCAGCAGCGACAGCTTCACCAGCCGCTCGACGCCGGCCCGCTGCGCGGCGGAGACGACGTTGCCGTCCTGCCAGGGCGACAGCGGATCGGACGTGACCACGAGCGCCGCCCGCACCCCGTCCATGGCCCGCCGCAGACTCTCCGGGTCGTCGAAGTCACCGGTGGCCGTCTCGTCAGGCACGTCACCGGCGCGCCCGGGTCCGGGCCGGCCGGCGGAAGGACCGGCGACGGGAGGGCCGGCGACGGGGTGGCCGGGTGTCCGTCCGGTGCGGCTCATCCGCCGCACCGGGTGGCCCCGCGCGGTCAGCGAGGCGGCGACGGCGCCGCCCACCGTGCCGCTGGCGCCGGTGACGAGGATCATGGCCGGCCGCCGGACGCAGCGGGGTGTTCGAGCGGGCTCACAGCGCGGTGAACCCCCCGTCGACCGCGACCGCGGCCCCCGTCACGAAGGACGACCGGTCGCTGCACAGCCAGGCGGCGGCCTCGGCGATCTCGTGCGGCGCGGCGGAGCGGCCCAGCATGGACGCGTCCGACAGTTCCTTCTCCAGCGCCGGGCGGGCGTCGAAGACGGACTGCATCAGTTCGGTCCTGGTGGTGCCCACGGTCAGCGCGTTGACCCGGATGCCGTGCCGGCCGTACTCGTCGGCGGCAGCCTTGGCCAGGCCGATCACCGCGTGCTTGGCCGCGACGTAGGGCGCGCTGGGCGCCCGGGGGGCGACCTGACCGGCGGTGCTGGAGGTGATCACGATGGAGCCGCCGGTGCCGTTCGCCAGCATCGCCGGTAACTGCTGCCGCAGGCAGTTCCACACCCCGCGCACGTTGACGTCCATGATGCGGTCGTACTCCTCGTCCGGAAGCAGGTGCAGCGGAGTGCGGGGCGTGCCCCAGCCGGCGTTGTTGAACGCGCCGTCCAGCCGCCCGTAGCGCTCGACGGCTCCGTCCACCACCCGGCGCATGTCCTGCGCCCTGGTGACGTCTCCGGTGGTCCAGCCGGCGGTGCCGCCGGCGGCTCGCACGTCCTCGGCCACCTGCTCCAGCAGTTCCGCGCGGCGGGCGGTCAGCACGACCGTCGCGCCTTCCGCGCCGAACAGCCGGGCGGCGGCGGCGCCGATGCCGCTGGAGGCGCCGGTGATCATGATGACCTTGCCCTGGAGTGCACCCGGCGGAGCTGTCTCAGTCACGGTGCTCGCCAAGCAGCACCAACCGGGCGCGGGCCGCGACCGTGCCGGACTGGTGGGCCTCGACGACCAGCGCGACGGCTGCCCCCTCGGTGGCCTCCGGCGGGTGGGCGACGATCAGGCAGGTGTCGGCGAACTCGACGTACTGCGCGAACTCGCAGTGGACGCTTACCAGTTGGGCAGGGCAGCGCCCGGTCGACACGTGCGCGGCCTGCCGCATGGCCTCGATGAGGGCCATACCGGGGACGTGGTCGAGTCGGTGGTCGAAGACGACCTGGTGGTCGCGGTCGACGCGCAGCGGCCAGGCGTCGGGGGCGAGCCCCCTGGCCAGCATGACGTCCTGCTCGTCCACCCGGCCGACGAGGCGCGGCGACACCCCGGAGGCGACCGGCGGCAGCGTCGGGTCGTCGGAGTACCGCACGTCGCCCCTGACCCGCCGGTAGACCGCGGGGGGCAGGCAGGAGAAGAGGGTGCGGGCGGTGCCGACGGGCCGGCCGCCGAGGTGCAGACCGATGGTGACGTGCATGCGCTTGAGCGTGGCGCCGGGCCGGCTGACGCCGCCGCAGACCACCTCCAGCACAAGCTCCCGGTTCCGCTCACCGGCGTCCGGGGCGGCCGGGCGCAGGGCGTCGCCGTCCACGTCGAAGGACAGCTCGTGCATGGTTATCTGGTGGTCGAAGGGCGTCTCGTAGCCGACGTGGGCCAGCAGGATCGACGCCTGCCGGATGGATTCCGCGAGCAGCTGCGGATCGGTCCACCCGCCCAGCACCGGTCCCTGGAAGCAGTGATCCTCCGGCCAGCGTGCGGTTAGGGTGAAACGGTGGTCTCCCGTGCGTCGGATTCCCGTCATCAGGACCTGGTCGGCGTGGTGCCGGTGGGTGAGGCGCTTCGGCACGGTGGCGCCGGGCGCGGGGTGCGTCTCGGGCGCGGAGTTGACTACGGGCCATGCGTGGGTCGCTACGGTCATGTCGGTGTTCCCCCATCCGATCAACGGCTGCTGCCTCCATAAAAAAACCGGGCAGAAGGTTTGTCAACGAGAATCCAAGATTCCGTTTACCTTGAGTGACGAAATGCGGGGAACAAAAAGCTCTCCGTAAATAAACGCAAACCGCGCAGTTGGCTTTCTCTTTCCCCGGCGGTACCGTTGGACGAGGGGCGGCCCGCTGTGCGCCCCGGCTGGCCGAAAACGGCCGTGAACGGGAAGAGACATCCATGGCCAAGCAGGAACGAGCTCTGCGCACCCGTCGAGCGGTGTTGGAGGCCGCAGCCGAAGTCATCGGCACCCGCGGATACCAGGCAGCGACCATCGCCGAGATCATCGAGCAGGCCGGCGTCACCAAGGGCGCGCTCTACTTCCACTTTCCGTCCAAGCAGGCACTGGCCGACGCCATCCTGGTCGAGCAGACCAGTCAGCAGGTGCCCGAGCGCTCCAGCTCCCCGTTGCAGCAGGCCATCGACCTCAGCCACGGGGTGGCCGACGGGCTGCGGACCGATCCCATGCTCCAGGCCGGCACCCGCATCGCGGTGGACACCGCCTTCGACGAGCAGCCGGCGAACCCCTTCGCCCAGTGGGCGGCGATAATCGCCTCCCTCCTGGAGGAGAGCCGCGCCCGCGGCGAACTGCTCGGTCACGTCGATCCCAAGCGCACCGCCACACTCTTCGTCGGCGCCTACACCGGCGTCCACCTGCTCTCCGTCGCGGAGACCCGGCGCGCCGACCTCTCCGAGCGGATCACCGAGCTGTGGCAGCACCTGCTGCCGGCGATCGCCAACCCGGCCGTGCTCTCCTACATCCGCTCCGACGGCTCCCCGCCGTCCGGCTGATCCGCCGGCTGCCCGACCGGGGGAACATCGGGCGGCGGCTCGGCGGCGCCGGGCAACCGCACGACGGCCTCCGTGCCGCCGCCGCTCGCGGCCCGCAGCTCCACCTCACCGCCCGCCCGGGTGACGGTCCTGGACACGATGGCCAGCCCCAGGCCCGAACCGGGCAGGCTGCGGGCGGCCGGTGAACGCCAGAACCGGTCGAAGACGCGCGGCAGTTCCTCCGCCGCGATGCCAGGACCGTGATCGCGCACCCGCAGCTCGCCGGCGGCCGAGCCAACCTCCACCGAGCCGCCCGGCGGGCTGAACTTCACCGCGTTGTCCAGCAGGTTCACCACCGCGCGTTCCAACGCCGCCGGCTCGGCCCGGACGTACCACGGCGACAGGTCCGCCTCGATGGTGACGCCCGAACCGCGCAGCCTGGCCCGCTCGATCGCCCGCTCGGCCACCTCGTGCAGCGCCACGATCTCCTGCTGGCCCGGGCCCGTCACCTGCTCGGGACGGGACAGCTCCTGGAGGTCCCCGATAAGAGCGGCGAGTTCGGACATCTGGGAGCGCACCGAGGCGAGCAGCTCGGCGCGCTCCCCCGGCGGCAGCCCCCGCCCGCTCCGCTCGCTGCGCACCAGCAGGTCGACGTTGGTGCGCATCGAGGTCAGCGGGGTGCGCAGCTCGTGCCCGGCGTCGGCGATCAGCTGCTGCTGCACCTCGCGGGACGTCGCCAGCGCCTCCGTCATCATGTTGAACGACCGGGAGAGCCGGGCGATCTCGTCGTCCCCGGTGACCGGGATGCGCACCGCGAGGTCCTCGGTCCTGGCGACGTGCTCGACGGCCTGCGCCAGCCGGTCCACCGGCCGCAGCCCGGCCCTGGCCAGCGCCACCCCGGACACCGCCGCGCCCAGCACGCCCGCCGCGGCAACCAGGCCGAGCACCAGCGCCAGGGTGTCCAGCGCGTCGTCCACCTCGCTCAGCGGGCGCGCCACCGTCACCGCCGCGTCGGTGCCCGCCAGCGGATAGGTCAGCGCCCGGTACGCACTGCCGTCCGCGGCACGCACCTCACGGAGCGACTCCGGCTCGTTGCCGCGGGCGACGGCCACGTCCTGTGCGCCCACGGCCAGCGGCTGCTGCCCGAACACGATGCAGCTGGTGCCGTTGCGGTCGACGATCTGCACGGTCGAGTCGAACGGGTTCGGGGTCGCCGCCCGCTCCTCCGACGGCACCGCCGTGCACCGCCCGGCGCTGACCCGCTCCACGACCAGCGACGCCGGCACCCGGTTGTCGCGCAGCGCCTCGTCGAGCGAGTCGACCAGCTGGTCGCGGACCAGGAACCACGCCGCCGTCGCGCATGCCGCTACCGCGAGGCGGAGGTGCGCGCTCTTCTTGCGGGCATTCCGCAGCAGCG
>NZ_BAAHCA010000343.1:0-4774 GCF_054776295.1 Streptomyces sparsus | reverse complement strand
CGCCCCGCCGGCCGGACTCCGGTTGCCGGCTCCCCGCCCCTCGCCGTCCGCACGCGGGGGACGCCGGGCGGGGGAGCGGCCCGGTCAGCCGTTGCTGCGCTCCTTCCACTCCGCCTGCGCCTCGTTGAGCTCGCCGGCGAGCTTGTCCAGGAAGGCCTTCGCCGTGGTCTTGCCGAGCAGCAGCTTCTGGAACTCCGGCTCGTTGTCGGCCTTGCTGATGTTGTTCCAGTCGGCCAGGTAGTAGGGCAGCTGCACGATCTCGGTGGAACCGTCCGTCAGGGACTTCGCCGCGAGCCTGGTCGGCTCGGACTCCTTGATCCACGGGTCCTTGGCCGCCTCGGTGTTGGCGGGGATGGCACCGGCCGACTCGTTCCACTTGCTGTTCGACTCGTGCGAGGCGGCGAACTCGATGAACTCCCAGGCCGCCGCCTTGTTGTCGCTCGACTTGAACAGACCCAGCCCGTCCACCGGGTTGGAGACCTGCACCCGGGTTCCGCTGTCGCCGATCGGGTTGGGAATGCCGGCGAACTTGTCCTCGCCCAGCGCCTTGAGGTGGTCCTGGTAGGAGCCGAGGTTGTGGCTCAGCATGCCGATGTCACCGGAGTCCCACTGGGCGACCATCTTGGTGAAGTCGTTGTTGACGTCCGCGGCAGGCGTCGTCCTCTTGTAGAGCCCGGCGTACTTCTCCAGCGCGGCGACGTTCTTCGGATCGTTGAGCGTCGTCTTGTCGCCGTCCCAGAACTCCGTGATGCCGGACTGGCCGTACGTGGCGTCGATGGCCTGGGCGATGGACCCGGCGCCGCCGCGGATGGTGTAGCCGAACCTGTTGTTCTCGGCGTCGGTCAGTTCCTCGGCCGCCTCGTAGAACTTGGCCCAGGTGGTCGGCGCCTCCAGGTCCGCGGCCTCGAACAGGTCGGTGCGGTACCAGAGCACACCGTTGTTGGCCGAGGTCGGCACGCTGTACATCTCGCCCTCCCGGCCGCCGGCGTCCTTGACGCTCTCGACCATGCCCTCGACGAGCTTGCCGTCCAGCGACGACTCCGCGATCCGCTCGTGGACCGGCTCCAGCGCGTCCTGGGCGACCATGTTGGAGAGGTACGCCGTGCCGACGCCGCCGACGTCGGGCAGCCCGCCGCCGGCGATCGCGGTGTCGTACTTGGACTGCACGTCGGCGATCGGGATCGGCACGTACTTGACCTTGATGTCCGGGTGCTCCTTCTCGAAGTCCTGGATGATCTCCTTCCACACGGCGGTGCGCGGACCGCCGTTGTTGTCCCAGAAGGTGATCTCGCCCTTGCCGCTGCCCTCGCCACCGCCGGCGTTGCTGCCGTCGTCCCCGCAGGCCGTGGCCGTCAGGGCGAGCACCGTCGCCAGGGAGACCGCTGCCGCGGCCCGACCCGGGTACGTCTTCGAGATGTTCATGTCGGCTCTTCTCTGTGGGTGCTGTCGGATGTCCGATGTCGCTGCGTGGGGGGTGCGTGGTGCGGTGAGAGGTGTCCCTGCGGTCTGCGGTTGGCGGTCTGCGGTCCGGTCGGTCGTGGTGGCTGTGGGCTGGGGTTGTGGGGCGGTCAGTCGTGGGCGCGGAAGGCGGTGAAGTCGGCCGTGCCGGCCGGCCCTTGCCCGGTCGGCGCCGTGGCGAACAGGCCGAGCAGGGCTCCGACCCACCGCCAGGGGACCGCGGCGAACACCTGGCCCGAGGGACGGAATCCGGTGCCGTCCCAGGTGTCGGCGAAGAACCGGCAACGAGCCCCGGTGGTGACCTCGACGCGTAGCCGGGCCCGCTCCCGCGGCGCCGGCCGGGGGTACTCGGCGTCCCTCTCGTGCTCGGCGACGGCCTCGGCGTACCGGTGCACCAGTGCGACGGTGCCGTCCGCCTGCCGTTCGAGGCCGATCCAGCTGAAGGCGTCCCCGAGCACCGCGAGCCCGGCCTTGGCCCCCGGCTCGGCGCTGTCCAGCGTGACGTCCACCTCCGCGGTGAACGACTCGGCCGGCAGCCGCTGCACCAGCACGTTGGGCAGCGCCCGCAGGTCGTGCGCGTAGGCGGTACGTACGCAGGTGAGCCGTAGTGCGTCACCCGGGTGGCCGACCGTCCAGTCGGTGCCGGGCAGCGCCGTCCACTGCCACTGACCGCCGTACCGGCCGCCGGGGAAGTCGTCGTCGCACGCCGGGGCGCCGACCGCCTGCTCCGGCGCGCTCGGCTTGCGGTGCGAGGACACGGGCACACCCTCGTCTCCGATGACCGGCCAGCCGACGCCGTCCCCGTCGCCGCTGCCCCCGTCCGCGGCGGTCCACCGCATCGGCTGGAGGTGCACCACCCGGCCGTACGCGCCGCGGGCCTGGAAGTGCAGGAACCAGTCCTCACCCGCCGGCGTGCGCACCCAGGCGCCCTGGTGCGGGCCGTTGACGTCGGTACCGCCCTGGCTGAGCACCACCCGCTCCTCGTAGGGGCCGAAGAAGTCCCGCGACCGGAAGGCGCCCTGCCAGCCGGTCTCCACCCCGCCGGCCGGCGCGAAGATCCAGTAGTAGCCGCCGTGCCGGTACAGCTTGGGGCCCTCCAGGGTGAACCAGCCGGGGATGCGGTCGGCGTCGACCAGGGTTCGGCCCTCGTCGAGCACCGCGCGGCCGTCGGCACTCATCCGGTGGCCGGTGAGCCGGTTCTTGACGCCGGAACGGGACTTGGCCCAGGCGTGCACCAGGTAGGCCTCGCCGGTTTCCGGGTCCCACAGCGGACAGGGATCGATGAGTCCCCTGCCCGCCTTCACCAGGTGCGGAGCGCTCCACGGGCCCTCGACGCGCGGGGCGTTGACCTGCTGGATGCCGTGGTCGGGATCACCCCAGAAGATCCAGAACCTTCCGTCGTGGTGCCGGATCGACGGCGCCCACACGCCCCGGTCGTGACGCGGCACGGCGAACTCGGCGGCCGGTTCGAGACGGTCGAGCGCGTGACCGGCCAGCGTCCAGTTGACGAGGTCGCGGGAGTGCAGCAGCGGAAGCCCGGGCACCCGCCCGAAGCTGGACGCGGTGAGGTAGTAGTCCTCGCCGACGCGCACCACGTCCGGGTCCGACCAGTCGGCGTTCAGCACCGGGTTGCGGTAGGTGCCGTCACCGAGGTCTGCGGTCCACGGCCTGCCCGAAGCCGCCGACCGGGGGCCCGGGGCGGTCGCTCCCCGGCGGTCCTCGCCGGTGTCACCCGCCTCCGGGCGCGGGCGCGTGTCGGTGCCTGTCCGACGTGTCATGACGTCACCGCCCTGCGGACGAGCGCGGCGGCCGTGGCGCGGTCCAACCCGCCGTCGGCGACGACGGTGACGATCCGGCGGACGACGGTGCTCCCGGCCGGCACGGAGAGACGCTGCTCGGCGGCGAGCGAGGAGCCGACCCCGGGGTACTCGGTGGTGCGCACGAACCAGGGGTCGCGCCGGGTCTGCTCGGTGGCTCCCGCGAAGACGAGCGTCCACCCGGTTCCGCCGAGGGCGAGCCAGTCGGCGGCCCTGCCGTGGACCGCGTCCTCACCCTCCGCGCCGGCGGTGAACACCACCGGCGGCGCGGGTTCCTTGGGTGCGCGCCAGAAGAACCCGCCGTATCCGGCGCCGGGCCGCCCGTTCGTGGCGGGGCTGCCGATCGAGAGGTCCGAACCCCCGCGGTTGGTGAGCGAGAAGGACAGGTCCAGGGCCCAGGCGGTCTCGGAGAGCGCGGTGGCGGCGACCGTGCGGTGCTCCCGCAGCAGCTCTTCGCCGTCGGCCTCCCAGCACAGCTCCTCGACGAACCCGTCCGGGTCGCGCAGCTTCCAGCCGAGGTGCCGTTGCGTGCCGTGGTTGTCGAGCACGGTCGGCCCCTGGCCGCGGACGAAGGTGCGCCCGCCCCAGAAGTTGCGGCCGGCCACGTCCGGGACGGCGACGGACGCACCCAGGTGGTGGATGTGGTCCGCGGGCCGCTCCTCGGTGACCGCGGTTCCGGCGAGCGTGGTGACCGGGTGCAGGCAGGGCCGGCGGTCCGTCTCCGAGCGGTAGCCGTAGCGGGCGACGGGGCGCCCGGCGCAGTGCAGCGTCGTGTCCGTCATGGCGCCTCCACCCGGCTCGGCTGGGCCCAGGGCGCGCCCAGCTCGGAGTACAGCGTGAGCGTGTCGGCGCCTGCCGCGACCAGGGCGTCCACACCGCGCACGACCCGCCGCACGCTGCCGGATCCGGTGCGCTCGGTGTACCAGGCGTCGGCGGGCAGCGCGGCAGGCTCGGGAGCGGTCCGCACCGCCTCGACGACCCGCATGAAGGCTCCGGTGCGTTCCGGGGGCACCAGCAACTCCGCCCGGCCCGCCAGGTGTTCGGCGAGGTTCTCCAGCAGGTCGGTGCGGCCGTACTCGCTCTCCTCGGGGCCGTGCCCGGCGCGGTGCACCAGCACCCGGTCCTGCTTGTACCAGAACGTGATCCGTCCGCGGTCGCCGTGCACGATCACGTACGGTTCCCCGGCCTTTTCGGCGCAGAGGGTGACCGTCGCCGTGATCGGCAGACCGTCGGCGGTGGTGACGCGTACGGCGGAGGTGTCGTCTGCCTCGATGTCGTGGGCGCGGAAGAGTTCCGTCTCGACTCCCGCCACGTCCTCGTCCGTCGTCCGGTCGGCGAGTTCCAGGGCGGTGGCGACGGCGTGCGCCAGCGGGTTGGTGAGCACCCCGTCGACCACCTCCACCCCGTCGAGCCTGCGCCGCCCGGCCCAGGGGGCCCGCCGGTAGTAGGCGTCGTCGCGGACCCAGGCCCCCGCGGCGCCGACGCCGCGCAGGGTGCCG
>NZ_BAAHCA010000342.1:0-4812 GCF_054776295.1 Streptomyces sparsus | reverse complement strand
CGCGGGGCCGGAGACGCCGGCGTCCCGGGCCCCGGCTCCGGTGCGGAGGCGTCGTCGGCACGGCCGGGCCGGGTGCCGGGGTGTGCCGGTCGGGCGGTCTGGTCCTCGGGGTGGGTCGAGGCGGGGTCGGAGCCCGTCTCGGCCGGTTGTTCGTCTCTCGCCACCCCTTCATCCTCCCAGGTTGATCACGGTGCCGAGTCTTAGCACTTTCCTAACTTCACAAATTTGTGAAGTTAGAGTAACTTCGCCACCATGACCACGGCAACCACGGCGATCTCCGTATCCGGACTCGTCAAGACGTTCGGCCGCACCCGTGCCCTCGACGGGCTGGACCTGACCGTCCGCACCGGCGAGGTGCACGGCTTTCTCGGACCCAACGGTGCCGGCAAGTCCACCGCCATCCGGGTCCTGCTCGGACTGCTGCGCGCCGACTCCGGCACCGCACGGCTGCTGGACGGTGACCCCTGGGCCGACGCGGTGGCCCTGCACAGGCGCCTCGCCTACGTGCCCGGTGACGTCGAACTGTGGCCCAACCTCACCGGCGGCGAGGCCATCGACCTGCTCGCCAAGCTCCGCGGCGGCATCCACCGCGAGCGGCGGGACGAACTGATCGAACGGTTCGGGCTCGACCCGACGAAGAAGGGCCGCAGCTACTCCAAGGGCAACCGCCAGAAGGTCGCCATCGTCGCCGCGCTCGCCTCCGACGCGGAGCTGCTGCTGCTCGACGAGCCGACCGCGGGCCTCGACCCGCTGATGGAGGTCGTCTTCCAGGACGTCATCTTCCAGGCGAAGGACGCAGGCAAGACCGTGCTGCTGTCCAGCCACATCCTGGCCCAGGTGGAGAAGCTCTGCGACCGGGTGAGCATCATCCGGCTCGGCCGGATCGTCCAGTCCGGCACGCTCAGCGAGCTGCGCCACCTGACGCGGACCACCGTCGAGGCGGAGACCGAGCGTCCCGCCGAAGGCCTCGACCAGCTGCCCGGCGTGCACGACCTGACCACCGACGCCACCACCGGCCGGGTCCGGTTCGCCGTGGACGGCGACCATCTCGACGGGGTGATCCGCCGGCTGAGCGAGGCCGGCGTCCGCAGCCTCACCAGCCACCCGCCCACGCTGGAGGAGCTGATGCTGCGCCACTACGGGGACGAACTGGCCGAGGCCGACGGCAACGGCCGCACCGGGGACGCACGATGAGCGCCGCCACCGGGGCCCGCCCCAAGGCGGCGCCGGCACGCACCGACTCCGCCCACACGCTGGCCGGCACCGGCACGCTGCTGCGCTTCAACCTGCGCCGCGACCGGGTGCGGCTGCCGGTGTGGCTCGCCGCCCTGGTCCTGGGCACCCTCTCGACCGCCAACAGCTACCGCGACCTGTACGCGGACGCCGCCGACCGGGCGTCGGTGGCCGCCACCATGAACAGCGGCGCCGGCCTCGCCATGTCCGGCCCCCGCCGCTACCTCGACGACTACACGCTCGGCTCCATGCTGAGCCACCAGATGCTCGGCTTCGTCGTCGTCATGACGGCACTGATGAGCGTGCTCATCGTCACCCGGCACACCCGCACCGAGGAGGAGACCGGCCGGGCCGAACTGATCCGCTCCACCGTCGTCGGACGGCACGCGTACCTGACGGCCGCACTCGGCGTCGCCGTCCTCACCAACCTCGTGCTGGCCCTGCTGCTCACCGTGAGCCTGGCCGGCCTGGGCCTGGACAGCGTCGACTGGGCCGGTTCGCTGCTGTACGGCGCCGCGCACGCCGCGGTCGGCATCGTCTTCGCCGGCATCGCCGCGGTGACGGTGCAGATCACCGCCTACGGCAGGGGCGCGTCCGGCATGGCGATGGCGGTCCTCGGCGTCGCCTACGTGCTGCGCGCCGCCGGGGACGTCGGCAGCGACACGCTGGCCTGGCTGTCACCGATCGGCTGGGCGCAGCGCACCTACCCCTACCTGGACAACCGGTGGTGGCCGCTGCTGCTGGCGCTGGCGCTCACCGCCGGCACGGCCGCGCTCGCCTACTGGCTCAGCACCCGCCGGGACGTCGGGGCCGGCCTGCGGCCCACCCCGCAGGGCAGGCCCACCGCGACGCGCGCCCTCACCAGCCCGCTGGGCTTCGCGCTCCGGCTGCACCGCGGCATGCTGATCGGCTTCGGCGCCGGACTGTTCGTGATGGGGGTGGCGTACGGGTCGATCCTCGGGGACGCCGAGGAGATGCTGGCCAACATCAGTGAGCTGGAGAAGGCGTTGCAGGAGGTCGGCGGGGAGTCCGTGGCCGAGTCCTTCGCCTCGATGGTGATGGTGGTGATCTCCGTCGTCGCCGCCGTCCACGTCGTGATGGCCGCGCTGCGGCCGAGGGCCGAGGAGAGCGCGGGACGGGCCGAACCGCTGCTGTCCACCGGGCTCTCCCGCAGCCGTTGGGTCGGCAGCCACTTCACGGTCGCCTTGGCCGGCGGCACCGGACTGCTGCTGCTGGCCGGGCTCGGCTTCGGCGCGACGGGCGCCGCCACCACCGGTGACATGGCGCTGCTGTCGAAGCTGACGGGCGCCGCGCTGGCCTACGCGCCCGCGCTGTGGGTGACGGGCGCGCTCGCGCTGGTGCTGTTCGGCTGGCTGCCGAGGGCGGCGGCCGCCGTCTGGCTGGTCCCGGTGTACGCCTTCCTCGTCGGTTATCTGGGCCAGATCCTCCGGTTCCCGGACTGGATGAGCAATCTCTCGCCCTTCGGGCACGTGCCGCAGCTGCCCGCTGAGCCGCTGAACTGGGTGCCGCTGCTGGTCCTCACCGCCCTGGCGGCGGCACTGGCCGCCCTCGGCCTCGTCGGCTTCCGCCGCCGGGACCTGGACTGCAAGTAGCCGCCGGCGGCCGACGGGCCGGCAGCGGACGGGCGCCGGTGGACGGGGGCGGCGGTCGGCGCCGTGCCGCCCCGGCCGCGCGGCGGTGACGGTGTCTCAGCGGGTGGCGTGACGGGACCTCAACTCGCCCTCGACTGGTCCAACACTGCACCCGGGGGGCGGTACACCGGATGCGGCTCGCCCGGGTCGCTGCTGGCATGAGGTCGAAGGCGCGCGAACCCCGCGGGAGAACGGCTCCCGCACGCGCTCCTTCTGACCGGAGGTCACACCTCTCATGAAGATGCGCACTCTCGCCACCGCGGCAGCGTCCACCGTCCTGGTGTTCGGCATGGCCGGCCCGGCGTTCGCCGGCGGCGACACCGGCCAGTCCGGCGGCCTGCAGATCTCCCCCTCCTCGGGCGGACCCGGTACGCACGTCGAGGTCCGGGCGCTGTGCAAGGACGGCGGGCACGGCACCGTCGCCTCCGACGCGTTCGAGTCGAGCCAGGCCCACACCGGCCACCACGGCGGGCACCACGGCGGCCACCACTCCGGCAGCCCCACGCCGGGCGGCACCGCCAGCCCGAGCACGGGCGGTCACCACGGTGGACACCACGGCCACCACAACCGGCCGTTCGCCACGGCCAAGGTCATGCACCAGGGGCTGACGCACGGCAAGACGTACCAGGTCACCGGTTACTGCCGGAACCACCAGCCGATGACCGGCACCTTCACCTACACCGGCGTGCAGGGCGGTGCCCACGCCGGACTCGGCGGCCTGGCGTCCGCCACCGAGAAGAGCAGCAGCGTCTCCTCCACCACCACGACCGCCGCCGCGGCAGCGGGTGGCCTGGCTCTCGCGGGCGCCGCCGGCTACTTCGTCTGGCGCCGCCGGGCGGGCGCGGACCAGGCGTGAAACGCCCCCGGATAACCATGACGACCCGACAGCAACGGCTCGCGGCGCGCAGTCGCCGCGTGGAAGGTGTGGCCGCGGTGGCGACACTGGTGGTCGCTGCGGCGCTCTGCGCCGTCGTCCCGGCGAACGCCGGACGGGACGAGGGCGGGGCCCGGATGAACGACAGCACCCAGGTGGCGGCGGGGGTCTCCCGGCCGGAAGCGGTGGACACCCTGCCGCCGCTGCCCGACCCCGAGGTGATGCCGCGCTCCGAACCGAAGAGGCTGCTCATCCCGCAGCTGAACTCGGAGATCGAGGTCTTCCCCGCCGACGCGGAGGAGGACGGCACCCCGCCGGTGCCGCCCAAGCAGGACGCCGACCGGGTCGCCTGGTACCAGGGCGGGCCGTCCCCCGGAGAGCAGGGGCCGGCTCTGTTCATCGGACACCTCGACACCGACGACGGACCCGCCGCCTTCGCCGGGGTGGGTTCGCTGGAGCCCGGCGCCGAGATCCGGATCGAGCGGGACGACCACAGCACGGTCGTCTTCACCGTCGACTCGGTCGAGCAGTACCAGAAGGACAACTTTCCCAACGAGCGGGTCTACGGCCCGACCAGGACACCGCAGTTGCGGCTCATCACCTGCGGTGGCAGCTGGAGCAAGGAAGAGGGGTATGACGCGAATATCGTCGCCTTCGCAAGCATCAGAAAGTGACATAGCCGCCGGCAGCGTCCGGCAGACACGTCCCGGCCGGGCAGCCAACGGCCGGGACGTGCCGCGTACCGGGCCCGCCGCCGGCGGGACGCGGGGACGTGCGCCGGTCAGGTGGGCGGATCGGCGGGCGGGGCGGACGGCGGCAGCGGCACGTTCGGGCCCTCCGGGGTGGAACGGCCCACCAGCAGGGTCAGGACGGCGAACAGCGACGCCAGCAGCGCGATCACCGCCAGTACGACGACCACCGTGCGCGGCCAGGACGCGGGCCCGCCGGGCCGGGGCCCACCGGTCACCGCCTCGTCCCCTGCACCCGCGCCCGTCTGACTTCTGCCCGTCCCGCCTGAACCAGGCGCCCGGTCGGCGGGGGCGGTGCGGGGGC
>NZ_BAAHCA010000341.1:0-4823 GCF_054776295.1 Streptomyces sparsus | reverse complement strand
CGACGGCCGAGCCGTCGCGCAGGGCCGTCTCGGTCGCGTCACCGGCCAGGACGGCGGGCAGCAGGGCCAGAGACCGCGGTGCCCCGTCGTGGTCGACCAGGGCGAACCTGCCGGGGTTCTCCGCCTTGGCGGCGCGGAGCAGGCCCCAGACGGCCGCCTGGTCGGGGTCGGTCCGGGCCGCGTCCTCGGGCCGGGTGGTGACCGCGTGCCGGGTCATGAGCACCAGCCGGGTGCCGGTGAAGGACTCCTCAGCAAGCCAGCGCGTGACCAGTTCCAGGGCGTGGTGGGCGGCGCGCCGGGTGGCGCCGGGCAGGTCGGTGTCGTGACCGGTCTCCGGTACGCAGGCCACGACGGTGTCCGGCATCGCCGTGTCCGCCGCCCACTTCAGCAGGCCCGCCGGGTCGGCGTGGCGGACGACGTCCGCGGTGCGCTCCAGTTCCTGCGGCACGGAGACGTCACCGACGAGGTGGAGTACGGCACCGGCGGGCGCCGGGTGCGGGGCCGCGGATACCCAGCGGGTCCGGTACAGGGAGCCGGCACCGGCCGCCGGGGCGAGGGCGCTGGTGTCCACCGGGCGCAGGGTGAGAGCGCCGATGCCCGCGACATCCCCTCCCGTGGCGTCGCACAGGCGCACCGCGTAGCGGTGGTCGCCGCTGGGTGTGAGCCGTACCCGCAGCGCCGTCAGGCCGGTGGCGCCGACGGTGACGTCGGTGAAGGCGAACGGCACCACGGCCGCCTGGTCGTCGCCTGAGCCGGCGGCGAGGGCCACGGTGTGCAGGGCCGCGTCCAGCAGGGCGGGGTGGACGGTGAACCGGTCCGTGCCCTGGAGGTGTTCCCCTTCCTCCGGCGCGATCTCGGCGTACACGCTGTCGCCGTCGCGCCAGGCGGCGCGCACGTTCCGGAACGCGGGGCCGTAGGCGAACCCGTTGGCGGCCATGCCGGCGTACAGGCCGGACACGTCCACCGGTTCGGCCCCGGCCGGTGGCCAGGAGGTGAGGCCCGCTTCGGTGTCCGCCGGGGCGGCGGTGCTGCTGAGAGTGCCCTCGGCGTGCCGGGTCCAGGTGCGGTCGCCGGCGGCGGGGCGGGAGTGCACGGTGAGCGTGCGGTCGCCGTCGGGGCCGGGTTCACCGACCGCGGCCTGGAGCTGGACGGTGCCCGCCTCGGGCAGGACCAGCGGTTCCAGCAGGGTGAGGTCGGCGATCCTGGCCGCACCGCTGTGGGCGGCGGCCTCCATGGCCAGGTCGAGGAACGCGGTGCCGGGGAACAGGATGCGCCCGTCCAGCGCGTGGTCGGCGAGCCAGGGCCGGCTCTCCACCGACACCGTGCCGGTCAGCAGCGTGCCGTCGCCGCCGGCCAGCGGTACTGCGGTGGTGAGCAGCGGGTGCCGCACCGTATCCAGGCCGGCGGGCGCCGCGTCGTCCCCGGACGCCTCCAGCCAGAAGCGGCGGCGCTGGAAGGCGTAGGTCGGCAGTTCGGTGCGGCGTGCGCCGGTCGGTGCGAAGAACGCCCTCCAGTCGACGGCGTGGCCGCGCACGTGCAGCGAGGTGAGGGCGGAGGTCAGCGACTCCGTCTCCTCGGTGTCGCGGCGCAGCGTCGGCAGCAGCGTGGCGTCGCCCGTCACGCAGTCGCCGGCGAGCGCGGTGAGCACGCCGCCCGGTCCGATCTCCAGGTAGGTGGTGACGCCCTGCTCCTCCAGGGTGCGCACGCCGGTCTCGAAGCGGACGGCGCCCCGGACCTGGCGGACCCAGTACCCGGCGTCGAACGGTTCCTCGGCGGTGACGGGCGCACCGGTGACGGTGGACACCACCGGCACCCGCGGAGCGGCGTGCGCCAGCCCGGCGGTGTGCTCGGCGAACGCGTCGAGCATGGGGTCCATGCGGTGCGAGTGGAAGGCGTGGGAGACGGTGAGCCTGCGGGTCCTGCGCCCCTGCGCGGCGAGCTGCTCGGCCACGGCGGTGACGGCGTCGGCGTCGCCGGAGAGCACGGTGGCGAGCGGTCCGTTGAGCGCCGCCACGGCCACCCGTCCGTCGTACGGCGCGAGCAGCGGCTGCACCTCGTCCTCGGACGCCTGGACGGAGACCATGGCACCGCCTTCGGGCAGTTCGCCCATGAGCCGCCCGCGTACGGCGACCAGTCGGCAGGCGTCGTCGAGGGACAGCACGCCGGCGACGTGGGCGGCGGCGATCTCGCCGACCGAGTGGCCGAGCAGCACGTCGGGCCGGACGCCGAGGCTCTCCAGCAGCCGATACAGGGCGACCTGTACGGCGAACAGTGCGGCCTGGGTGTACTCGGTGCGGTCCAGCAGTGCCGCCTCGGGGGTGTCCGGCGCGGCGAACAGCACGTCGCGCAGGGGCTCACCGAGGTGGGCGTCGAGGTGGGCGCAGACCTCGTCGAGGGCGTCGGCGAACGGCTCGTGGGCCTCGTACAGGGCGCGGCCGGTGGCGGCGCGCTGGGCGCCCTGCCCGGAGAACAGGAAGGCCACCTTCCCGCCCCGGGCCCGGTCCACCGAGAGGCGCGCATGCTCGTGCCCGTCGGCGAGAGCGGTCAGGGCCTCGGTGAGGCCGGCGGTGTCCGCGCTGACGACAGCTGCCCGGTCCTCCAGGTGGGCGCGGCTCACGGCGAGCGAGAACGCCAGGTCGGCCGGAGCGGTGGCCGGCTGCTCGGTGATCCGCTCCAGCAGGCGGCGGGCCTGGGCCCGGAGGGCGGCGGTGCCGCGGGCGGACAGCAGCCACGGCATCGGCCGCGCCTGCCCGTCGACGCCCACCGCCACGGACGCCTCCTGCGGTGTGGAGGCCGCCTCCTGCTGCCCGGTCGGCTGGGCTTCCTCCAGGATGACGTGGGCGTTGGTCCCGCTCACGCCGAAGGAGGACACCCCGGCACGGCGCGGGGCGTCGGCGGCGCCCCAGGGGCGCTGCTCGTTCAGCAGCCGCAGGGTGCCGGGCGACCAGTCGATGTGCGGGGAGGGGTCCTCGGCGTGCAGGGTGCGCGGCAGCACGCCGTGCCGCATCGCCATCACCATCTTGATGACACCCGCGACCCCGGACGCGGCCTGGGTGTGGCCGATGTTGGACTTCAGCGCGCCGAGCCACAGCGGCCGGTCGGCGGGCCGGTCCTGGCCGTAGGTGGCGAGCAGCGCCTGCGCCTCGATCGGGTCGCCGAGCGTGGTGCCGGTGCCGTGCGCCTCGACGGCGTCGATGTCGGCGGCGGACAGGCCCGCCTTGGCGAGGGCCTTCTCGATGACCCGCTGCTGGGCGGGCCCGTTGGGCGCGGTGAGGCCGTTGGAGGCGCCGTCGGAGTTGACGGCGGAGCCGCGGACCACGGCGAGGACACGGTGCCCGTTGCGGAGCGCGTCGGACAGGCGCTCGACGAGCAGTAGGCCGACCCCCTCGGACCAGCCGGTGCCGTCGGCGTCGTCGGAGAAGGCCTTGCAGCGGCCGTCGGGGGCCAGCCCGCGCTGCCGGCTGAACTCGAACAGCAGGCCGGGCGTGGCCATCACCGCGGCACCGCCGGCCATGGCGAGGTCACACTCCCCGGCGCGCAGCGCCTGGACGGCCCAGTGCAGGGTCACCAGGGAGGACGAGCAGGCGGTGTCGACGGTGACGGTGGGCCCTTCCAGGCCCAGGACGTAGGAGATGCGGCCGGAGGCGACCGAGGTGGCGTTGCCGGCCAGCATCAGGCCGTGCACGTCCTCGGGGACCTCGACCGGCCCCTGCCCGTAGCCGGAGGTGGCGGCGCCGACGAACACGCCGGTGTTGCTGCCGCGGAGGCCGGCGGGCGGTATCCCGGCGCGCTCCAGCAGCTCCCAGGACGCCTCCAGCAGCAGGCGCTGCTGGGGGTCGGTGGCGAGCGCCTCCCGGGGGCTCATGCCGAAGAAGCCGGCGTCGAAGGCGGCGGCGTCGCCCAGGAAGCCGCCCTCACGGGCCGAGAAGGTGCCGGCCTTGTCCGGGTCGGGGTCGTAGCGGTCCTCGATGTCCCAGCCCCGGTCCTCCGGCAGCGGACCGATGGCGTCGCCGCCCTCGTCCACCAGCCGCCACAGGTCCTCGGGCGAGCGGACGCCGCCGGGGAAGCGGCAGCTCATGGCGACGATGGCGACGGGCTCGCGGCTGCGGTCCTCCACCTCGCGGAGCCGCTTGCGGGTCTGCCGCAGTTCGCCCGTGACCCGCTTGAGGTATTCCACGTACTTGTCGTCGTCAGCCACGTGTGTCACTTCCTTGAACCGGGCGGGGCCGGGGCGTCGGGTGCGTACGGGAGGCGGCTGCGGTGCTCATGCGCCGCCCAGCTCCCGGTCGATCAGGTCGAAGAGGTCACCGGCGGAATCCACACCGTCCAGTTCCGCGTCCTCGGTCGGGGCGGGTGTGCTCTCGGAGACGGGGGTGCCCTGCCAGCCGGACAGCAGGGCGCGCAGGCGGGCGGCGACCCGGTCGCGGTCCTCACCGTCCACGTCCGCGTCGTGCAGGGCGCTCTCCAGCCGGTCCAGTTCACCCAGGAGCGCCTGGGCGGTGCCGGGCGGCTCGGGCAGGTCGAGGCCGGCCAGCAGGTGCCGGGCCTGGGCCCCAGGGGTCGGGTGGTCGAACACCAGGGTGACCGGCAGGCGCAGCCCGGTGGCCGTGTTGAGCCGGTTGCGGAGTTCCACCGCGGTGAGAGAGTCGAAGCCCAGTTCCTTGAACGTGCGGTCGGGTTCCACCTCCGCGGCGGAGTCGTGGCCGAGTACGGCCGCGGCCTGCTCGGCGACGACGTCCAGCACCAGTTGCTCGCGGTCGGCGGCGGACAGCGGCGCGAGCCGTTCGGCGAGGCCCAGCGGGGCTTCGGGCGCCGCGGCGGGT
>NZ_BAAHCA010000340.1:0-4827 GCF_054776295.1 Streptomyces sparsus | reverse complement strand
GGGCGTCGCGCCCGGCCCAGGGGCGTCGAGTGCCGCACCTCGCGGCGCTGCGTGCCGCACCTCGCGGCGTTGGCGTCGATCAGCGCCCGTTCCCCTGCCCGGCCCGATCCGGACGGGGGCCCTGACCGCCAGGTGCGTCCAGCAGGGCCGTCTGCATCTGCACCGTCTTGCGGCGGGCGATGCGGGTGGCGCGGCCGGGCGGGAGGTTGCGGCCCTTGACGTTGCCGAAGACGTAACCCTCCGAGGGCGGGCAGGACAGCAGCAGACCGGGGGTGTTGACCTCCTGGAGCCTGCGCATCAGATGGTCGCTGAGCCCCCGGCCCGCTCCGGCCGCCGAGCGGGCGACGATCAGGTGCAGCCCGACCTCCCAGCCGAGCGCCAGCTGGTCCAGGAGCGGATCGAACGGCGCGTTCATCGGCCCGGTGCCCAGCATGTCGTAGTCGTCGACGAGGACGAAGAGCCGAGGGCCCGTCCACCAGTCGCACAGCCGCATCCGGGCGGGTGCGATGTCGGGCCCCGGCACCCGGGTCCTCACCGCGCGGGACGCGCCGTCGACGAGGTCCTTGAGGGCGTCGATGGAGACGGCGTGGCCCAGCCGGTAGGCGTCGGGAACCGCCTCCACCAGCTCGCGGCGGTAGTCGACCACCATGATCCGGGCCTCGGCCGGGGTGTAGCGGTCCATGACGGCCTTGGCCGCCAGCCGCAGCAGGTTGGTCTTCCCGCTCTCGCTGTCGCCCACCACGATCATGTGCGGGCTCTCGCTGAAGTCGTGCCAGACCGTGGAGAGCTCCTCCTGCTCCAGACCGAGCGGCATCCGGAAGTCGCCGTGCGCGGAGGGGAGTTCCGAGGCAGGCAGGGCGGCCGGCAGCATGCGTACCGGCGGTGCGGGCGGGCCGGACCAGGACTCCTGGAGGGCGGCGACCAGTCCCGTCACGCCCTCGGCGAGGTCGTCGGCGCCCTCCACGCCGTCGATTCGGGGCAGCGCCGTCAGGTAGTGCAGCTTGCCCTCGCGGGTCAGGCCCCGTCCGGGGGTGCGGGGGACGGTGGCGGCCCGGCGCATGTCGATCCCGGAGTCCATGGGGTCGCCCATCCGCAGCTCCAGATGGGTGGCCGCCTGGTCGCGCACGGCCGAGGACAGCTCCACCCAGCGGGCGGTGGTGACGATCAGGTGGATGCCGTAGTTCAGTCCGCGCGCCGCTATCGCGTTGAAGGTGCTGATGTGGTGGTCGTAGTCCTGCCGCACCGTCGACCAGCCGTCGATGACGAGGAAGACGTCGCCGTGCCGTTCCTCGGGGAACTCCCCGGCCGCGCGACGGCGACGGAACGTCGCCATGGAGTCGACGCCGTGCTCCAGGAAGAAGCGCTCTCGGGCCGCCATCAGGGTGTTGACCTCGGCGATGGTGCGGCCGACGCGTTCGGTGTCGAGGCGGGCCGCGACCCCGCTGGTGTGGGGCAGGCCCGCCAGCGACGCCAGGGTGCCGCCACCGAAGTCGAGGCAGTAGAACTGCACCTCGTCCGGGGTGTGGGTGAGTGCCAGAGACGTCAGGATCGTGCGGACCATGGTGCTCTTGCCGCTCTGCGGACCGCCGGCGACGGCCACGTGCCCGCCGGAACCGGCCAGGTCGACCTGGAGCAGGTCGCGGAGCTGGTCGAAGGGCCGGTCGACGACACCGATCGGCACCCGCAGCCGGCCGCGCCCCTCCCAGCCGACCGTCGTGAGTCCCAGGGCGGCGTCGGGGGTGAGGGGCGGCAGGATCTGGTCGAGCGTCGGGGGCAGTCCGAGCGGCGGGAGCCAGACCTGGTGCGCGGGCGGGCCCGCGCCCAGCAGCCGGCCCACGGCGACGGACAGCAGCGTGTCGCCGGTCTCGTCCGCCTCGGGTGCGGGATCGGGCGCGGCGGGCAGGTGGCGCGGCACGACGTAACCCGTCGTCCAGGGCACGGTCTGGCTGGCCACCCTCGCCTGGTTCGCCCCGTCGGCGCGCTGCCGGTAGGGGCCCGACACATAGGCGGCGCGGAACCGGGTCAGCGCCTCGACGCCCGACTTGAGATAGCCGCTGCCCGGCTGGGGCGGGAGCTGGTAGGCGTCCGGCACCCCGAGGACGCCACGGCTCTCCATCGCCGAGAACGTGCGCAGGCCGATGCGGTACGAGAGATGGCTCTCCAGCTGGTGCATGCGGCCTTCGTCGAGCCGCTGCGAGGCCAGCAGCAGGTGCACCCCGAGGCTGCGCCCGAGCCGGCCGATCATCACGAAGAGCTCCATGAAGTCCCGGTGCGCGGACAGCAGTTCGCTGAACTCGTCGACGACCACGAAGAGGCTGGGCAGCGGGGCGAGCGGGGTGCCGGCGGCGCGCGCCTTCTCGTAGTCCAGCGCGGAGGCGTAGTTGCCGGCGCTGCGCAACAGCTCCTGGCGGCGGATCAGTTCGCCGTGCAATGCGTCCTGCATCCGGGAGACCAGGGCGGCTTCGCCCGCGAGGTTGGTGATCACGGCGGAGGTGTGGGGCAGTTCGTCCAGCCCGAGGAAGGTGGCGCCGCCCTTGAAGTCGACCAGGACGAAGTTGAGCGTCTCGGAGGAGTTGGTGAGCGCCAGCGCCAGGACCAGCGTCCGCAGCAGCTCGCTCTTGCCGGAGCCGGTGGCGCCGATCAGCATTCCGTGCGGGCCGGACCCGCCCTGCGCGGACTCCTTGATGTCGAGCTCCACCGGGGTGCCGTCCGCGCCGACCGCGATCGGCACCCGCAGCCGGGCGGGGCCGGTGTTCCGCTGCCAGAGCCCGGGCGGATCGTGGCGGTACAGGTCGCCGATGCCGAGCAGGGCGGTCAGTTCCACGTTGGTGGCGAGCGGCTCGCCCGTGTCGGTGCCGGTCCCCATGCGGTACGGGGAGAGGCGCCTGGCCAGGGCGGCGGCGCCGGTCGGACCGAAACGGTCGGGGCGGCCGAGCAGCGTCGTCTGCTCCTTGCGGTCGCGGTCGGTCCGGACGAGACCGAAGGAGTCGGCGGTCACGTCGAAGCGGAGGGTGACCCGGCCGGGGCGCCAGGTCAGGGCCCCGGACAGGTCGAGGACCACGGTGTTGCGGAGCCCGGGCCCGTCCAGCCGGTGGCCCGCCGGGACGGTGCCGCCGTCCACGACGATCACGGTGAACGGCTCCTCCCGACCGGCGGCGGCGTCCGGGTCGAACGGCGGACGTTCCAGGAACTCGGCGCCGAGCAGGTCCTCCAGCTCGTTGAACGCCGCCCCGGACATCCTGGCCGGGCCGGCGCCGTCGCTCTCCTGGGGGTGCATGTGGTGCGGGAGCCACTTGGCCCACTCCCAGTCCGGCCGCCGCTCGTCGGACACGCACAGGGCGACCCACACGTCGTCCGGAGCGTGGAAGGTGACCAACTGGGCCACCATCGCGCGCGCCACCGACCGGATGTGCTCCTCCTCGCCCCGGAACAACACCCGCGCCCAGGCGCGCAGATAGATGGCGATGGGCTGCTCGGGCACGGTCGCGTACGCGCGGATGAAGCTGCGCAGGGCGTGCGCGGCGAGCGGCTCCAGGTCCTCCACGGGGCTGGTCGACATCGGCGTCAGCCGCAGGCCCAGCTTCTGCTCGCCGACGGCCACCCGGACCTCGCCGAAGTCCTCGTCCTGCGGGCGGCGTTCCCACAGCCGGGTGGAGCCCACCATCGACCACAGGGACGCCGGGTCGGGGTGACGCCAGGCCAGGGCGCGCTGCTGGTCGACGACGGCCGCCCTGACCTTGCGCCGGGTCTGGCCCAGGTAGCGCAGGTAGTCGCGGCGTTCACCCTTGAGCCGCTCCTTGCGCTCGCTGCTCCTGCGCATGGCCTGGCCGACCATCATCGCCCCGGTCGACAGGACCATCAGGCCCAGGGCGAGGTAGATGAAGCCACCGCTGCCCTTGGTCATGCCGGGGCGCATGAACATCAGCATCATCGAGACGGACATGAGGGCCATCGGGAGGTAGGTCCAGACGGCCGAGGAGTCCGGGACGACCTCGGGCAGTGTGGGCGGTTCCTGCAGGCTCAGCTCACCGTCGGGCATCTCCGGACCGCGACGGCGGGCCGGCCGACGGAACAGGACCACGCTCAAGGAAGGGTCTCCATCGTTCTGTACGGACCGCTCGTACGGAGCGGTCACACACGAGTGCGACGAAAGCATGGACCGGGGGCCGTGAACGGACGGGCAACGCACGGGGACGCGTCCGTGAACGCTGACGGAGAGTCGGCCGTCATCCCTTCCCGTGAGCGGCGGGAGGCGGATCATCGTGCTTACGATCCGTCACACGTCCCCCAACACCTCGGGGAGTGACGTTTGTTCAGCCGCACTCGGCTGCGCGCGAGCGCCCGTGCCGCACGGTGACCGCGCCCCCGGAGAGAGGCCCCCATGACCGACACCCAGGTGGCCGGACTGTGCCGCCTGACCGTCCGTGCTCCCGCCCGGACCATCGACCTCGCCGTCCCCGCCGACGTGCCCGTGGCCGATCTGCTGCCGGCCGTCCTCGGTTACGCGGGCGACGACCTCGCCGAGAAGGGCATCGAACACGGGGGCTGGGTCCTGCAACGCCTGGGCGGGCTGCCGCTCGACGAGGAGCGCACCCTCGACTCGTACGACCTGCGCGACGGAGAGACCGTCTACCTCAGGCCCCGTACCGAGGCACTGCCCGAGGTCCACCTCGACGACCTGGTGGACGGCATCTCCACGACCATGAACGGCCGCCCCCACGGCTGGGGGCCCACCGCGGGCCGGCGCACGCTGTGCGGTGTCGCGGTGGCCGCGCTGCTGGCCGGGCGGGTCGTCCTCGCGCTCCCCGCACCGCACACCGGGACGCG
>NZ_BAAHCA010000339.1:0-4844 GCF_054776295.1 Streptomyces sparsus | reverse complement strand
GTTCAGCCGGCCCCCGCCCACCCGCGCGGTCCGGACCCGCGGCCCCGTCCGGGCCGCGGCGAGAACCGCCGGACGGCGGTGCCACGGGCGCGGACTGAGGGATTCCACTCCTTCGGCGGGACCCGCGGCGCGTTGTGCACCCTCCCCGCGCGACCCCAAATAGCGTCCAGTAGGGTTTGGTCCGCATAAACATCCAAACCCCTGCCCGCGCCAGGGCCGGCGCCCGGTCAACAGGGCCGCGCCGAGCCGAGCGGGCGAGACTCTCGGGAAGGCGCTACGTGAGTCCCAACGGCTCCGACCGCTCGTCGCGGCGCCCGATGCGGCGGATGCTGCCGCGGGCGCTTGCCGCGGGCCTGGTCCTGGCGACCGCGACAGGTTGCACATATCAGGACTTCCCCCGCCTCGGCATGCCCACCCCGGTCACGGAAGAGGCGCCGAGGATTCTGTCCCTGTGGCAGGGCTCGTGGGCGGCTGCGCTCATCACAGGTGCCCTGGTCTGGGGCCTGATCCTGTGGAGCGTGATCTTCCACCGGCGTTCCAGGACCAAGGTCGAGATCCCGCCGCAGACCCGTTACAACATGCCGATCGAGGCGCTGTACACGGTGGTCCCGCTGATCATCGTCTCGGTGCTGTTCTACTTCACGGCACGTGACGAGTCCAAGCTGCTGGAGACGTCCGAAAAGCCCGCACACGTCATCAACGTCGTGGGCTTCCAGTGGAGCTGGGCCTTCAACTACATGGAGGACGTGGACGGCGACCCGTCCACCGACAACCGGGACGCCACGGAGCTCGCCTCCATCCCGGACCGGATGATGGAGGCCGCCCCGGAGGGCGCCGAAGGCGTCTGGGACCTCGGCACGCCGGGTCAGCGGAACCCGCAGAACAACAACCCGGGTCCGACGCTGTGGCTGCCCGAAGGGGAGCGGGTGCAGTTCATCCTGACCTCCCGGGACGTCATCCACTCCTTCTGGGTCGTGCCGTTCCTGATGAAGCAGGACGTCATCCCCGGCCACACCAACCGCTTCGAGGTCACCCCGAGCAAGCAGGGCACGTTCATGGGCAAGTGCGCCGAGCTGTGCGGTACCGACCACTCGCGGATGCTCTTCAACGTCAAGGTGGTTTCTCCGGAGCGCTACCAGCAGCACCTGGAGGAGCTGGCTGAGAAGGGCCAGACCGGCTACCAGTTTGCGGGTATCGAGCAGACGGACGCAGCCAAGAATGCGGAGACGAACAACCCGTGAGCATCCTCAACGAATCCGCGGGTGCCGCCACGGCGGGCAGCTCGGTGGAGAACGAGCTCCCCGCCCGGCGAGAGCCCGGCAACATCATCGTCAAGTGGCTGACGACCACTGACCACAAGACGATCGGCACGCTGTACCTCATCACGTCGTTCGTCTTCTTCGTGGTCGGCGGCGCGATGGCCCTGATCATGCGGGCCGAACTGGCCCGCCCGGGCACCCAGATCGTCACGAACGAGCAGTTCAACCAGCTGTTCACCATGCACGGCACGGTGATGCTGCTGATGTTCGCGACCCCGCTCTTCGCCGGGTTCGCGAACTGGATCATGCCGCTCCAGATCGGCGCGCCCGACGTGGCGTTCCCGCGGCTGAACATGCTGGCCTACTGGCTGTACCTGTTCGGCTCCACGATCGCCGTGGCCGGCTTCCTCACCCCCAACGGCGCCGCGAACTTCGGTTGGTTCGCGTACTCGCCGCTGTCGGACGCGGTCCGCTCGCCGGGCGTCGGCGCCGACATGTGGATCATGGGCCTGGCGCTCTCCGGCTTCGGCACGATCCTCGGTGCGGTCAACTTCATCACCACGATCATCTGCATGCGCGCCCCCGGCATGACGATGTTCCGCATGCCGATCTTCACCTGGAACGTGCTGCTCACCGGTGTGCTCGTGCTGCTGGCCTTCCCCGTGCTGGCCGCCGCGCTGTTCGCGCTGGAGGCCGACAGACAGTTCGGATCGCACATCTTCGACGCCGCCAACGGCGGTGCGCTGCTGTGGCAGCACCTGTTCTGGTTCTTCGGCCACCCAGAGGTGTACATCATCGCGCTGCCGTTCTTCGGCATCGTCTCCGAGGTCATTCCGGTGTTCTCCCGGAAGCCGATGTTCGGCTACATCGGCCTGATCGGCGCGACGATCGCCATCGCCGGCCTCTCGGTGACGGTGTGGGCGCACCACATGTACGTCACCGGCGGTGTGCTGCTGCCGTTCTTCTCGTTCATGACGTTCCTCATCGCGGTCCCGACCGGTGTGAAGTTCTTCAACTGGATCGGCACCATGTGGCAGGGCTCGCTGAGCTTCGAGACGCCGATGCTCTGGACGGTCGGCTTCCTGGTCACCTTCCTCTTCGGCGGACTGACCGGCGTCATCCTGGCCTCGCCGCCGATGGACTTCCACGTCTCCGACACCTACTTCGTGGTGGCGCACTTCCACTACGTGGTGTTCGGCACGGCGGTCTTCGCGATGTTCGCCGGCTTCCACTTCTGGTGGCCGAAGTTCACCGGCAAGCTGCTGGACGAGCGCCTGGGCAAGATCACCTTCTGGACCCTGTTCGTCGGCTTCCACGGCACCTTCCTGGTCCAGCACTGGCTGGGCGCCGAGGGCATGCCCCGCCGGTACGCCGACTACCTCCACGCCGACGGCCTGACGGCGCTGAACACGATCTCCACGATCAGCTCCTTCCTGCTCGGCCTGTCCGTGCTGCCGTTCTTCTACAACGTCTGGAAGACGGCCAAGTACGGCAAGAAGGTCGAGGTCGACGACCCGTGGGGCTACGGCCGTTCACTCGAATGGGCGACTTCCTGCCCGCCGCCGCGGCACAACTTCCTCACCCTGCCGCGGATCCGCTCCGAATCGCCGGCCTTCGACCTGCACCACCCGGACATCGCGGGCATGGACCAGTTGCAGAACCGCACGCCGGACGGCAAGGACAGCGACCGCAGCGCCGAGCTGGGCGACGGCGGCAGCAAGGAGGGCACCAAGTGAAGATCCAGGGCAAGATGTTCCTGTGGTTGTCCGCCTTCCTCCTGATCATCGCCATCGTGTACGGGCTGTGGTCGAAGGAGCCGGTCGGCACCACCGCGCTGTTCCTGTCCTTCGGACTGGCCGTCATGGTCGGCTACTACCTGGCGTTCACCGCGCGGCGGGTGGACAGCGGCGCGCAGGACAACGACGACGCGGACGTCGCCGACGACGCCGGTGAGCTGGGCTTCTTCAGCCCGCACAGCTGGCAGCCGCTCGCTCTGGGTGCGGGCTGCGCGCTCGCCTTCATGGGCGTCGTCTTCGGCTGGTGGCTGCTGTACTTCTCCCTGCCGGTGATCTTCGTGGGCCTGTTCGGCTGGGTCTTCGAGTACTACCACGGTGAGGCGCAGAACCAGTAGGACCAGCAAGCAGTCAGCGGGATCGGCCGGTTCCGTGAGGGAACCGTCAGGTCAGGCGCACGTCAGCGGGTCGGCCCCGGGCAGCAGCCCGGGGCCGACCCGTTTGCACGCACCCAGCGCGCCCGATCCGGTTACTTTTCATACTTTTACTCCATGAGCCACCGGACCCATGGAACGAGACGACTCACCCTGAGTTGCGCGCTGATGCTCGCACCGGTGATGGTGCTGACCGCCTGCGGTGACTCCCCCCATCCGCTTGCCGCCGAGCCCTACGACGCCTCCGACCAGGTCGCGGTGAACGCCGGCGGAGACCGTCCGCTGGACCCGGAACGGCCGCTGGAGGTGACCGCCGAGGGCGACGAGGGGCAGATCACCGACGTGCTGGCGGTGGACCGGGACGGCCGCTACGTGGCGGGCCGCCTCTCCGCCGACGGCACCCGCTGGCGCAGTACCGCGCCGCTGGTCGCCGGGAGCGACTACACCCTCCAGGTGAGCACCGAGAACAGGGAGGGCCGCCGAGGCCGCAGCACGGTGGAGTTCACCACCGGACCGGCCGACGCCGAGAAGCGGCTCACGGTGGAGTTCGGCCCCGGCAAGGGCACCTACGGCGTGGGCCAGCCCCTCACCGCGGAGCTCAACCGCGAGATCGACGACCCCGAGCAGCGGCGCGTGGTGGAACGCGCCCTGCTGGTGCGGTCGAAGCCGCGGGTCGAGGGCGCCTGGCACTGGGTGGACGGCAAGAAGCTGCACTACCGGCCGAGGGAGTACTGGCCCGCGCACGCGACCGTCAGCGTGCGCAGCAGGCTGGAGGGGGTGCGGATCCGCGACGGGCTGTACGGGGGGAGCAGCCGTCCGCTGGGACTGCGCATCGGGGACCGGGTGGAGGCCGTGGCCGACGCCTCGTCACTGGTGATGACGGTACGGCGGAACGGCAAGGTCGTCAGGAAGCTGCCGATCACCACCGGGAAGGCCGGCTTCCGCACCCGCAACGGCACCAAGGTGGTGCTCGGCCAGGAGCCGTTCGTGCGGATGCGCAGCACCAGCATCGGCATCGGCAGGGGCAGCGCCGACTTCTACGACCTCCCGGTGCACTGGGCCACGCGGCTCACCTGGAGCGGTGAGTACGTGCACGGCGCGCCCTGGTCTGTCGGCTCGCAGGGCTACGCGAACGTCAGCCACGGGTGCACCGGCATGAGCACCAGGAACGCCCGCTGGTTCTTCGACACCGTCCGCCGGGGCGACCTGGTCACACACGTCAACACCGCCGGAGACCGCATGGCCGCCTTCGGCAACGGCTTCGGGGACTGGAACCTGTCCTGGGCCAAGTGGCAGGCCGGCAGTGCGCTGGCGGGTGACCGCCCCGGCGCGCGGGACCCGGGCGCACAGGGCCGCCTGAGGCCGCTGCTCTGAGCCGCCCCGAGAAGTCGGCACAGCGTCGCGCGGAGGCCGTCGCG
>NZ_BAAHCA010000338.1:0-4862 GCF_054776295.1 Streptomyces sparsus | reverse complement strand
CCGCTGGAAGGCGCGGACGGCGCACTGGCCGGCCTCCGCCGCCTGCCGGCCGTGGCCGAGGCCGTCCACCACGAGTGCCGTGGTGGACGTGCCGGTGTCGGCGACGGCGCAGGCGTCGCCGCAGTCGTCCTCGCGGTCGGCGGGCAGGCACACCGAACCGACCTTCTGGCGGGCCGCTTCCGGCCGGTCGGGAAGGGACAGCCGGGCGCAGGCCAGGGTGCCGGTGCCGACCTCGGTGCGGATGGTGAAGTCGGTCGCTATCCGCCTCACGGCACCGAGGCCGGAACCCAGTGTGGCCGTGGTGGTGTACCCGTCGGTGAGGCAGCGTTCCAACTCGGCCATGCCCGGGCCGCGGTCGACGGCGGTGATCTCCAGGCCGCCGCCCAGCGGCAGTGCCTGGAGGTAGAGCGTGCCGTCGGTGGCGTGCTTGTCGACGTTGGTGGCCAACTCCGAGGCCAGTACCGCGGCCTTGTGCGGCATGGCCCCGCTCAGCCCGCACCGCTGGGCCAGCCCGCGGGCGGCGGCTGCCGCCAGCGGTACGGCACTGACGTGGTCGATGCGGACCTGGAGGGTCGGCGCTGCGGAGAGCGTCACCTGCCGATCCACCTGGTGGTCGTGACGGTGGTCCCCCGGCCGGGCCGTGAGTCGACCTCGAACTCGTCCATGAGCCGCCGTACTCCGCCCAGGCCGTGGCCCAGTCCGGCGCCGGTGGTGAAGCCGTCGGCGAGCGCGGCTTCGACGTCCGGGATGCCGGGGCCCTCGTCGCTTATCGTCATGCGCAGGCCGCGGCGGCCGGCGTGGTCGAGGTTTTCGAGGGTGAGGGTGCCGCCGCCTCCGTGGATGTAGGCGTTGCGGGCGAGTTCGCTGGCGGCGGTGACCACGCGGGTCTGGTCGACGATGCCGAAACCGACGCGCAGCGTCGCGTTGCGTACCGCGTGTCGCACGGTCAGCAGGTCCTCCTCACTGCGGACGGCGTGGGTGGATGTCGTGTCGGGGGCCGTGCCGGCCGGGCGGCCGGTGGTGCCGCCCGACCGGGCGCCGCCCGCCGGGCGTACGTGCGAGGTGGTGCCGGTCGTCCAGGTGGTGTCCGCGATGCGGGCGACGCCTGTGGTGCTCTCATCGAGGTGATTCACGTCGCGCCCCTTCCGGGGGCTGTGGGCTCTGAGTCCAACCCAGTGCGGCCATGCCCTGTTCCGCGTTGAGCGCGGTGTCCACGCCCGGCAGGCGCAGTCCGAGTTCCACCAGGGTGATGGCGACCGGTGGCCGCATGCCGGCCACGACGACGCGGGCGCCCAGGAGGCGTGCCACGGTGGTCAGTTCCATCAGGGTGCGGGCCACAAAGGAGTCGATGATCTCGAGCCGGGTGATGTCGATCAGTACGCCGCGCGCTCCGTCCGCGGTGATGCGTTCGGTGAGTTCGTCGGTGAACGCCATGGCGGCCTTGTCGTCGAGTTCGTTGAGCAGGCCGGTCACCAGGACGTCGCCCAGACGCAGGATGGGCACGCCGGCGGACCTGTGACCGCTCACGAATCCGCCATCGCGCGGGAGGTCTCCGGGGAGACGCCGTCGGTCAGCCGCACCGCGGCGCTGAGCGCGTCGGCGAGCGTGGCCTTGGTGAGAATGGTGGAGAGGTCGATGCCGAGCTGTGCGATCGTCTGCGCGATGGGCGGCCGGATGCCGCTGATCACGCAGTCCGCGCCCATCAGCCGCACCGCGTGCACGGTCTGCATCAGGTGCTGGGCGACGGCGGTGTCCACGGTGGGCACGCCGGTGATGTCGATGATGGCGACCAGGGCCTCGTGCTCCTGGATCGACTGGAGCAGGTTCTCCATCACGACCTGGGTGCGGGCGGTGTCCAGCGTCCCGACCAGGGGAACGGCCAGGACCTGCCGCCACAGCCGCACCACCGGCGTGGAGACCTCGAGCAGTTGGCTGCCCTGCCGGCGGATGATCTCCTCCCGGCCCTCGACGTAGGTCTCGAAGGTGAGCGCGCCGGCGGCGTCGAGCATGCGGTTGACGAGCAGGGCGGCGGGGAGGACTTCACCGTTCTCGCCGGTGGTGTCCTGGATCGCTTCCAGGATCGCCTCCTTCAGCGCCAGCAGGCCGAGTGAGGTGGCGGTCGGGGTGGCGCCCCCTCTGGCCCGGCGCAGGGAGAAATCCGTCACCGAGCGGCGGAGTCCGTGGTCAGCCGTCACGACCCGGTCGATGGGTGTGCCGCTGTCCAGCGCGGTCGCCAGCGCACCGACCAGTGCGTCGGCCTCCTCGCGGAGTTCGCCGTCACCGATGCCGCCGTAGGGGTTCTGCTGCGCCTGCAGTTGGACCCAGCGGTCGGCGATCTGGTCAGCGCGTTCGTGCAGGACGTTCGAGACGCGCTCCCGTGCTGCGGACTCGCCGATGCTCAATCCGTGAACCTTTCCCAGTCGGGGAGCCGGTTCTGTCACCGACCGATCGGAGCGCCGGGTGGGGCGCTGCGGTGGTCCGTGGTTCGCGGCTCGTTTGTTGTCGTCCGACAAACATTAGCGACCGTGCCGACGAGAGGGAAGCCCGGCCCCTGGTGAGCCGTTCGGCGCCCCGGCTCCACGAACGGGGTCGCTCCCGGGGCGCGATGCCCCCGTCCGCACCGGGCCTCAGGGTGTCGAATGACCCGCATGTGCCTCATCGGACCGGATGACCGGTATCGAGTCGGAAGACCGCTTCCGGGTGCCCCGGGTCGAGCCGCGTAAACGCCGCTCCCCGTCTCCCGCCGCGGTCGCCGGGCGGCCTCGGTGCCGGCCAGTGCACCCCGTGGACGGACGGGTGGTGGCGTGACCTGCGGGCGAGAGAATGTTTCTATTTGACAACTGTCGCAGGTTGGCAAGATTCTTTGGCCGTGGCACAAGCCACCGGGTGGCGAACGGCTCGGGCATCGCCGAGGGCGTGGGACAACGGGGCGATGGGGGATGTCGGTGGCGGAGAGGGACGTGCGGTCGCCCCGGAAGGGGAGCGGCGAGGTCGGCTGCCCGCACCGGAGTGAGAGGTCAGGCGGTCCGAGAGGAGTCGTCCGACCGGCCCTGCACCCGTATGGGAGGCGACGCCTCCACCGCCGACCGGAAACTCGACAGCCCTTCGATCAGCGCGGTACGGGCCGAGGAGGGCATGCCGTCGATGGCCTTCAGCAGCGCCACCTCACGCCGGGACCGCAGGTCCAGCAGGTAGGCCTTGCCCCTGCTGGTCAACCGCAGCTCCAGCTCCCGCCGGCTCACCTGGCTCGGCGAGCGCTCCACGAACCCCAGTGCGTGCAGCCGGTCGCACAGCCTGCTGACGGACGACGGCGCCGCACCCAGGACCTCACCCAGCGTCCGCAGGTTGATGCCCTCGTCACGGTCGAGGATGTACATCACCCGCAGCTGCGAGGACGACACCGGGGCGGATGACACGGCGTCCCGGCCCCGCTCCCACAGCACCTCCAGCAGCTCGATGACCTCGCGCGACGCATGTGCGGCGTCGTGGGTCCTTCGGTGCGAGGCGGCGGAATTCACGCCCATACTGTGACACTCCGAATCAGCCTTGTCAGCCCCCGGCGGACTGACTGATGCTTTGCTCCTTCTGATGGCGTTCTTCGAGAAAGCGGTCAACAACGGTGGACAGATTCGCGGCTGTGGAGCGCGCCCTGCGCGGTGCCGCACCTCATGAACTGCTGGACGCGGTGCGCCACGCGCTGATCAAGCACTTCGCAGCCACCACGGTGGAGCTGTTGATGGCCGACTACGCGATGACCATACTTCAGCCCGTCGACGCCCTGCCTTACACCGCGGCGCCCGTCTCCGTCCACACCAGTCCGTCAGGCCGGGCCTTCGGTGCCCAACAACCATATATCCGCTCGGACGGCTGCCCGGACAGCGTCACCGCACACCTGCCGGTGTCGGTACGCGGTGACCGGCTCGGCGTGCTGGCCGTGACCCTGCCCGCGGACGCGCTCGGCGACGCGACGCTGAGGGATCTCGGTGAGATCGCCGAGGTCCTCGGGCACGAGATCGTCGTCGCGGAACGGGACACCGACCTCTACCTGCAGGCCCGGCGCGCCCAGCGCCTCACCCTGGCCGCGGAGATGCAGTGGCAGCTGCTGCCCGGCCGGTCCTGCACCCGGCCCGAGTACCAGCTCGGCGCGCAGCTGGAACCCGCCTACGCCATCCACGGGGACAACTTCGACTGGTCCACCTCCGGCGAGGCCCTGACCCTCACCGTCACCAACGGCATGGGGGAGGGCATCGAGGCGGCGCTGCTCACCAATCTCGCGGTCAACGCCCTGCGCAACGCGCGACGCGCCGGCCTGGACCTGGTCGGCCAGGCGTGCCTCGCCGACCAGGCCGTCTACGGACGCTACCGGGGGGCCGCGCACGTCGCCGTGCTGCTGCTCCGCTTCGACCTGGCCACCGGGGACGTGGAGATCGTCGACGCGGGCTCCCCGAAGGTGTGGCGGCTGCGCGACGGGGTGGTCGAACAGGTCGAGTTGGAGGCCCAGTTGCCGCTGGGCATGTTCGAGGACACGGTGTACCTCGCCCAGGAGTTCCGGGTCGAGCCGGGTGACCGGCTGCTCTTCGTCAGCGACGGTGTGTACGACGTGACGTCACCGGCCGGCGAACGCTACAGCGAACGGGCGCTGGCCCGGGCGGTGACGAACACCCGGCTGCTACCGCCCTCCCAGGTGCCGCGCGCGGTCCTGCGTGAACTCACCGGGCACCGCGGCGAGTCCGAGCAGGACGACGACGCCATGGTCGTCTGCCTCGACTGGCACGGCCGCGGAGCCTGACCGCGCCCGCCCCACCGGGGCGTCGCGAGCACGGGACGCGGCACGGGGGCGCAGCCCGGGGCGGCGGTGTGCG
>NZ_BAAHCA010000337.1:0-4879 GCF_054776295.1 Streptomyces sparsus | reverse complement strand
ACCCCTTCGCCCTCCGCCCTTCGTCCTGCCTCCCCGTGCGGCGTACCGCGCTCCGCCGGGCGGGTGAGCGCGCGGGACCACGGCGGCGGGCTGCGGCGTGCGCGGCGCCACCGGGCCCATCCTGTCCGCTGGAGCAGGGACCGCTCGGTGTTGCTGCCCGCCGACGAGCAAGGAGTGATCGTTCATGGCTGTGTGCGAGGTGTGCAGCAACGACTACGCGATGTCCTTCGAGGTGCACGCGGCTGGTGCCGTGCATGTCTTCGACAGCCTGGAGTGCGCCGCCCAGCGCATGGCGCCGATCTGCGAGAACTGCCAGTGCCGCATCCTCGGCCACGGAGTGGAGTCCGCGGGCCGGTTCTTCTGCTGCGCCCACTGCGCGCGGGTGCAGGGGCACGCGGAGCTGGTCGACCACGCCTGATCGCCGCCCGGACCGAGAGTCCTCCCGCACCCCGAGGCCACTCACCCCGAAGCCGCTCACCCCGAGGCCGCCGGGCCCCCGGCCGGTGCCGGCACGGAGCGGACCGCCTGACTAGGGTTCCTTCGTGTGCACACGAACCGAGGGAGCGCGGGGCCGGACGACGGCTTCTTCGCGCTGCGGGTGGGGCCGCCGCCGGCCGGGGCGGTGCCCCTGGCCTCGGTGTACCGGGCCGAGACGGACACCCTGCGGCAGCGCATCAGCACGGTGAACTCCCGGCTGGCCGTCCGGGAGCCCCGCGTCGGCGCGTCGATCGCCTTTCTGGGGCTGGCCGCCCGGCTGTGGTCCGTCGCGCTGGCACCTGCCGCGCTCGACGCCGCCCAGCCGGACCTGAGCCCGGAGCGCCTGCACTGGTCACCGGCATCCGCGCCGGGCGACGACCTGTGGTTGCCCACACCGGGTGCGCTTCCCCGCAGCGACGATCCTCCCGGACTGCTGCGGGGGACGGTCCTGGACGACCACCTGGTGCCGCTGGTGGCGGCCGTGCGGACGGTCACACCGGTCGCCGAGCCCCTGCTGTGGGGCAACGCCGCCTCGGCACTGTCCGGTGCGCTGGCCCAGTTGGCCGCCTGGTGCCGGGCACACGAGCGGGAAGCCGCGGGGAGGCGCGCCGCCCGGATCACCGTGGACCTGCTCGCCCACGCGCCCCTGCGGGGCTCAGGGACCCTGACCGCTGCGGGTTTCCGCCGCCGTACGTGCTGCCTCTACTACCGTGCTCCCGGTGGCGGGCTGTGCGGCGACTGCGTCTTCCCCGCACCGCCTGAGGTGCCGCGGCGTTGAGCAGGGCACCGGCCCCCCAGCACGCGGGGAAACCTACCGAAGGAGCGACGACGGGTGACCGAGACACCGGACGGGGTCGCCGGAGCGATGACCGAGCAGGAGATCCGGGCCGCGCACGTCGGCGAGGTGCGGCCGCAGCGGGGCGAGGTGACACTGTCGCCCTACGACCCGGGCTGGCCGGCACGTTTCGACGAGTTCGCCGGGCGGGTGCGGGCGGCGTTGGGCAGCACGGTGACGACGCTGGAACACGTCGGTTCGACCTCCGTCCCCGGCCTTGCCGCGAAGCCCGTCATCGACATGCTGCTGGTGGTGCCCGATCCGTCCGACGAGCGGAGTTACGTTCCGGCCCTGACGGCCGTCGGCTTCGTGCTGAGCATCCGGGAGCCGGACTGGTACGAGCACCGTGTGCTGAAGCTCCACGACGTTCCCGCGTCGAGACACCTCGCCAACCTCCACGTCTTTCCCGACCGGTGCCCCGAGACCGCCCGCATGCTGCGCTTCCGCGACCGGCTGCGGTCCGACGAAGCCGACCGGGAGCTGTACGCCCGCACCAAACGGGAGCTCGCCACCCGGCAGTGGACGTATCTCCAGCAGTACGCCGACGCCAAGTCGGCGGTGGTGGAGGAGATCCTCGGCCGGTCCGCGTCCCGGCCGGCCGGCGCCTGAGCACGCTTTCGCCGACGAACGCGCCGGCGGCGCCGGCAGTGAGTACCGTCGTCGGTATGTGCCGAAGCATTCGAACCCTGCGCCCGCCGTACGCCGACTCGGTGACCGAGGAGGACGTGCGCGCGGCCGCGTTGCAGTACGTCCGCAAGGTGTCGGGTTTCCGGCACCCGGCCGCTCACAACGAGGCCGCGTTCACCCGTGCCGTCGAGGAGGTCACGACCGCCACCGACCGGCTGCTCCGTTCGCTGGTCGTCCGCGGCGCCGACTGAACGGCCGGTCCGGGGCCGACAGCCGTGTCGCGGGCCGGGCGCCCGACCGCATGGGGGGTGGGTGGCCCCGGGCCGAGCGGCGGTGAGCCCTGTGGCGAGTGCGTGGGCAGTGCCCTCGCGCGGAGGTGGGGCGGGTGGAACGAGCGGGGGCGGGCAGCACAGGCGTGATTGAGCCCTCACATTCCGTCACCACAGGGAGGTGACGGACAGTAACTTCCGCTCCGACGTGGCAGTTACCGGAAGATCCCCACTCAACCGGGCCTCACCAGGCAAAAATGTCAGCCAATCTCATGAATGACGGTACTCATGTGACTACGGTGGGTATTCACAAGGAAGGGCGGTGACTCGATGTAAGGAGGCGCCCCATGCGCAATCAATCACAGAGCACGGGCAGCGCACTCCCGGGGGAGCACCTGGAACTTCTGCTGGCCCGCGCTCACAACCCCTTCGAAGTGGACGACGAGTTGGCGGCCCGACTCGCCACCGCCGTCGCCTACGAGGTGCAGTTGCGATCGTGGCGGCAGCACAACTCGCCCTTCCCCGGCACCGAGTGCCGCACCTACCGGCACATGTTCACCCTCAGCGACCACAGTCATCTGGTGCTGTGGGAGGTGGAGCACGACACCGACGCCGACGGGCGGCTCGCACACGAGCTCTACACCGATCTGGCCGCGCTGCGTTCGGCGGAGCGCCGGGTGCACGGGCGGATGGGTGCCCCACCGGAGCTGGCCTGCGACTCCTGCACCGACCCGGCACCGGCCGCCGGCGTCGAACCGGTGCCGCCACGACCGCTGTTCGAGCCGCTGCCGGCACCGCCGGAGCCGGCCCCCGCGTCCCGGCCCACCGAGGACAGCAGCGGGTTCGACGCCCAGGACTCCCCCGACCACGCCAGGCGCCTCCTGCGCCGGGCGAGCAACGCCGACCGCCCGGGCGAGGACGTCCTGCGACTGCTCTCCCAGGCGCGCGGTCACCGGATCTCCAGAGCCGCGCAACCCCTCGGCATCGCGGGGCACCGGGCGTTCTGCTCGATCTACGCGCACACCTTTCTCCTGACGGGCACCGAGGAGATCACCCTGTTCGAACTGGAGCACGACTTCACTCCCGGACGGCGCCTGGTGTGCGAGGTCTACGCGGACGAGACGGCGGCCGGACGCGCAGCCGAACTGCGCGCGCTGGCCCACCGGTCAACAGGCGGCTCGGGCGAATAAGGCCGAACCGCTTGCCGTGGCCGGTTTTCCGCCTCTACGTTTGGTCAGCTTGCCAACACGCTTGGTCAGCTGCCAACTGCTATGAAGCAGACCACTGTTGACCCGAATGCCTGCTTCGTGAAGGTATGGGGAGGAACCCATGGCCGGCCGTGGACGCCATCGCCGCTACAAGCCCAGCACGGTATCCCGCGCATCCCTCACCGTCACCGCCGGCGGAGCCGGTCTCGCGCTGCCGCTGGTCGGCATCAGCCACGCACAGGCCGCCCCGGTGGACACCTGGGACAAGGTCGCCGCCTGCGAGAGCAGCAACAACTGGGACATCAACACCGGCAACGGCTACTTCGGCGGTCTCCAGTTCAAGCAGTCGACCTGGCAGGCCTTCGGCGGCACCGCCTTCGCCGCGCGCGCCGACCTCGCCAGCAAGGAGCAGCAGATCTCCGTGGCGGAGCGGGTGTTGAAGGGCCAAGGCCCGGGCGCCTGGCCCAACTGCTCCGTGAAGGCGGGCCTGACAAGGGACATGGCACAGCCGCGGGCTGCGCGATCCACCACCGAGCGGCCTGCCGTGCCCTCGGTGGCACCGGCAGCCGGCAAGAAGGCCACGGCGGCGAGCAGTCGCGTCACGCCGCCCTCCCAGGAGGACAAGCGCGGCAGTACCGCCTACGAGGTGGCGGGCGGTGACACGCTCTCCGGGATCGCCAGCGAGCAGCGGGTGGGCGGCGGTTGGCAGGCGCTCTACGAACGGAACCGGCAGACCATCGGTGAGGACCCCGACCTCATCATCCCGGGTCAGCGGCTGCGGCTGACGGGTTCGACGCCGGGCACCGAGAAGCCGACGACGCCTCCGCCGCCGAAGGCGGAGAAGCCGGCCCCGGCCCCGCCGAAGAAGGCCCCGGCTCCGCCGGAGAAGGCGCAGACGCCACCGAAGAAGGAACAGGCGAAGCCGGCGCCGAAGCCGGCCGAGCGGCAGGCGTCCGCGACCAGCCGGGCGGCGAAGTCGACTTCCCGCGCGTACACCGCGCCGGTCAGCGGCGTGTCACCGGGCACGTCCTACCGGGCGTCGGGGGCGAGTTGGGCCGCCGGATACCACACCGGGGTCGACTTCCCCGTTGCCACGGGCACGTCGGTGAAGGCCGTGACCTCGGCTCGTGTGGTCTCCGCGGGGTGGGCGGGCTCCTACGGGTACCAGGTGGTCCTGCGCCACGACGACGGCCGGTACAGCCAGTACGCGCACCTGTCGGCGATCTCCGTGAAGCCGGGTCAGCGAGTGGGCTCGGGGCAGACGATCGGCCGTTCCGGGAGCACCGGCAACAGCACCGGTCCGCATCTGCACTTCGAGATCCGCAGCGGCCCCGGCTACGGCTCCGACATGAACCCCCTCGCCTACCTGCGGCAGAACGGCGTCAGCATCTGACGCCCGTGCCGGCGACGTCCGGAACCGGGCCGGCCCCGCCGGTCTCCCCTCCCTCTGGTGGGGGGAGACC
>NZ_BAAHCA010000336.1:0-4882 GCF_054776295.1 Streptomyces sparsus | reverse complement strand
GCCGGGTCAGGTGAGCTCCTTGTCGAGCGCGCGGGTCAGCACCGCGTCGTCGCAGCGCTCGACGCGCACCTGGTCGCAGCCCACCCACTCGGCCGCCTCCCGCAGGGCCTTCGCCATCGGCGCCACCGCGCCAGGGCCGGACATGGACAGCTGACGGGCCACCAGCGTGCGCCCCTCCCGTCCCGGATCGACGCGGCCGACCAGCCGGCCCCCCGCCAGCAGCGGCATCGCGAAGTAGCCGTGCACCCGTCGGGGCTTCGGCACGTAGGCCTCGAGCCGGTGGAAGAAGCCGAACACCCGCTCCGTCCGGGCCCGGTCCCACACCAGTGAGTCGAACGGCGACAGGAGAGTGGTGCGGTGCCTGCCGCGCGGCTCGGCGGCCAGGGCCTCGGGGGCGGCCCAGGCGGGTTTGCCCCAGCCGGCCACCTCCACCGGCACCAGGCCGGTGTCCGCGATCACGGACTCGACCTGGGCGGCCCTGAGCCGGTGGTAGTCGGCAAGGTCCGCACGGGTCGCCACGCCCAGCGCGGAGCCCGCCTGGGCCACCAGCCGACGCAGGCAGGCGGCGTCGTCCTGTTCGTCATGGAACAGCTCCGCCGGGACGGCCCGCTCGGCGAGGTCGTAGACCCGCTTCCAGCCGCGGCGCTCGGTGCAGACGACCTCGCCGGTGTCCAGCAGCCACTCGACGGCGATCTTGGTCTCCGACCAGTCCCACCACACGCCGCCGTTCTTCGCGCCGCCCAGTTCGGAGGCCGTCAGCGGCCCGTCCGCACGCAGGCGGTCCCGGACGGCGGCCAGGGACGCGGCCCGATCGGCGAGCTGGTGCCAGCGGTGGCCCTTGGCGCGGTAGGCGCGGCGCCGGAACGCGAAGTGCGGCCACTCCTCGATGGGCAGCACGCACGCCGCGTGGGACCAGTACTCGAACGCCCGGCCCCCGGACCAGTACGCCGCCTCGACCTGCTCGCGCCCGACCGCGCCCAGCCGGGCGTATGGCACGAGTTCGTGTGAGCGGGCCAGCACCGAGATGGTGTCCAGTTGCACCGCGCCGAGTGCGCGCAGCACGCCGGGGACTCCGGCGGTGCGCCCGGGAGCCCCCAGCAGGCCCTGGGCCCGCAGCGCCATGCGGCGGGCCTCGTCAGCGGTCAAGGTCAGCTGGGCAGTCGTCATGGCGGCCAGGTTAGGCCCGGGCACTGACACCGAACTCCCCCACCGGACGCACCGGACCCACTGGGCCACACCGGCCCAGACCGGACCCACCGGGCCCGGGCGGCTCAGGGGGCGGGCAGGTAGGGGGTGGCGCTGGTGAGGCCGAGGTCCGAGGGCAGCAGCGACGCCGTCCAGGCGTCCCGGCGGGTGCCCCGGTGCGCGATCTTGGCCCGCTGCACGCCCTCCATCACGAACCCGATGCGCAGCGCCACCGCCCGGGAGCCCTGGTTGCCCACCTGCGCGCACCATTCGAGCCGCTCCACACCGAGGCCGGTGAACGCCCATTCGGCCACCGCGCGGCCCGCCTCGGCGGTGTAGCCCCGGCGACGGGAGCCGGCCGCCGTCCAGTAGCCGAGTTCGGCCTGGCGCTCGGCGGTGCGCAGCCCGTCGAGGCGGACCAGTCCCACGGTGCCCGTGAGTACGCCCTCCCGGGTGAACACCCCGAAGTTGTACATGGCGTCGTCGCGCCAACCCGCCGGGCTGGCGCGGTGCACGAAGTCCGTCGCGTGCTCCGGTCCGTAGGGGTCGGGCACCGGGGTCCAGCGGGGGATGTCGGGGTCCTGGCAGGCGGCGAGTACCGCGTCGGTGTCACGCGGCTCCAGGGGGCGCAGCAGCAGACGCTCGGTGCGCAGGGTCACGGGTTCCATGCCCGCATTCTGCCGGGAAGGCCCGGCACCTTACGGAGGTACGGCACGTTGGGGGGTACAGGGGCTGTCGCCCCTCGCATACGATGGCCGGTGCGGCATGCCCTCCCAGCCCTTCCGGGAGGGGCGCAGACCACACCATCGCAACGACCGTGCCAGGCCCGACCGGCAAGGAGACCAGCCTCAGTGTCCGTCTTCAACAAGCTCATGCGTGCAGGCGAAGGCAAGATCCTGCGCAAGCTGCACCGCATCGCGGACCAGGTGAATTCCATCGAAGAGGACTTTCTCGACCTCTCCGACGCCGAGCTGCGGGAGCTCACCGACGAGTACAAGGAGCGGTACGCCGGCGGTGAGAGCCTCGACGACCTGCTGCCGGAGGCGTTCGCCACCGTGCGCGAGGCCGCGAAGCGGGCCCTCGGCCAGCGCCACTACGACGTGCAGTTGATGGGCGGCGCGGCTCTGCACCTGGGGTACGTCGCGGAGATGAAGACCGGTGAGGGCAAGACCCTCGTCGGCACGTTGCCCGCGTATCTCAACGCGCTGTCCGGCAAGGGCGTGCACCTGATCACGGTGAACGACTACCTGGCCCAGCGCGACTCCGAGATGATGGGCCGGGTGCACAAGTTCCTCGGCCTGTCCGTGGGCTGCATCGTGGCCAACATGACGCCGACGCAGCGCCGTGAGCAGTACAGCTGCGACATCACCTACGGCACGAACAACGAGTTCGGGTTCGACTACCTGCGCGACAACATGGCGTGGTCGAAGGACGAGCTGGTGCAGCGCGGCCACAACTTCGCGATCGTCGACGAGGTCGACTCGATCCTGGTGGACGAGGCCCGCACCCCGCTGATCATCTCCGGCCCCGCCGACTCGGCGACCAAGTGGTACGGCGACTTCGCCAAGCTGGTCAAGCGGCTGGAGAAGGGCGAGCCCGCCGACGTCCGGCTGCAGAAGCCGGAGACCGGCGACTACGACGTCGACGAGAAGAAGCGCACCGTGGGCATCCACGAGGCGGGTGTCGCCAAGGTCGAGGACTGGCTCGGCATCGACAACCTCTACGAGTCGGTCAACACGCCGCTGGTGGGTTACCTCAACAACGCCATCAAGGCCAAGGAGCTCTACAAGAACGACAAGGACTACGTCGTCATCGACGGCGAGGTCATGATCGTCGACGAGCACACCGGCCGTATCCTCGCCGGCCGCCGCTACAACGAGGGCATGCACCAGGCGATCGAGGCGAAGGAAGGGGTGGACATCAAGGACGAGAACCAGACGCTCGCCACCATCACCCTGCAGAACTTCTTCCGCCTCTACGACAAGCTCTCCGGCATGACCGGTACGGCCATGACGGAGGCCGCGGAGTTCCACCAGATCTACAAGCTCGGTGTGGTGCCGATCCCCACGCACCGCCCGATGGTGCGCGCGGACCAGGCCGACCTCATCTACCGCACCGAGGTGGCCAAGTTCGCCGCGGTCGTCGAGGACATCGCCGAGAAGCACGGGAAGGGCCAGCCGATCCTGGTCGGCACCACCTCCGTGGAGAAGTCCGAGTACCTCTCCCAGCAGCTGAAGAAGCGCGGGGTGCAGCACTCGGTGCTGAACGCGAAGAACCACGAGCGTGAGGCGCAGATCGTCGCCGAGGCCGGCCGCAAGGGATCGGTCACGGTGGCCACCAACATGGCCGGCCGCGGTACCGACATCAAGCTGGGCGGCAATCCCGAGGCCATCGCCGAGGACGAGCTGCGCGGCAAGGGCCTCGACCCCGAGGAGCACATCGAGGAGTGGGCGGCGGCGCTGCCGGCGGCCATGGAGCGCGCCGAGCAGGCGGTCGCCGCGGAGTTCGAGGAGGTCAAGGACCTCGGCGGCCTCTACGTGCTGGGAACCGAGCGGCACGAGTCCCGGCGCATCGACAACCAGTTGCGGGGTCGTTCCGGCCGGCAGGGCGACCCGGGTGAGTCCCGGTTCTACCTCTCGCTCGGGGACGACCTGATGCGGCTGTTCAAGGCCCAGATGGTCGAGCGGGTCATGGCCATGGCCAACGTGCCCGACGACGTGCCGATCGAGAACAAGATGGTGACCCGGGCCATCGCCTCCGCCCAGTCGCAGGTCGAGCAGCAGAACTTCGAGATCCGCAAGAACGTCCTGAAGTACGACGAGGTCCTGAACCGGCAGCGTGAGGTCATCTACGGTGAGCGCCGCCGTGTCCTGGAGGGCGAGAACCTCGCCGACCAGATCCGCCACTTCATGGACGACACCATCGAGGCGTACGTCGCGGCCGAGACGGTGGAGGGCTTCGCCGAGGACTGGGACCTGGACCGCCTGTGGGGCGCGCTGAAGCAGCTCTACCCGGTGGCCGTGACGGTCGAGGACCTCGAGGAGGAGGTCGGTGACCGCGAGGGCATCACCGCGGACTTCCTCGTCGAGGCGATCAAGGACGACATCTACAAGCAGTACGAGGCGCGCGAGGAGCAGCTCGGCTCCGAGATCATGCGGGAGCTCGAGCGCCGGGTCGTGCTGTCGGTGCTGGACCGCAAGTGGCGTGAGCACCTCTACGAGATGGACTACCTCCAGGAGGGCATCGGCCTGCGTGCCATGGCCCAGAAGGACCCGCTGGTGGAGTACCAGCGGGAGGGCTACGACATGTTCCAGGCCATGATGGAGGGCATCAAGGAGGAGTCCGTCGGCTACCTGTTCAACCTGGAGGTCCAGGTCGAGCAGCAGGTCGAGGAGGTTCCGGTGCAGGACTCCCGGCCCTCCCTGTCGAAGGAGGCGCAGGACGCGGTGCCGGCCGGTGGCCGTCCGGCGATCCGCGCGAAGGGGCTCGACGCTCCGCAGCGCCCGGACCGCCTGCACTTCTCCGCTCCCACGGTCGACGGTGAGGGCGGTGTCGTCGAGGGGGACTTCAGCAACGAAGACGCTGCTGCCGCCTCTTCGGACGGCATGACCCGCGCCGAGCGGCGCAAGGCCCAGAAGGGCGGCCGTCGCCGCAAGAAGTGACGCCGGGTCCCGGTGGTGCCGGCCGGTACCACCGG
>NZ_BAAHCA010000335.1:0-4885 GCF_054776295.1 Streptomyces sparsus | reverse complement strand
AGCGCCGACGCGCACCGGGCGGCGTACACGGCACTGGCCCGGCGGGTGCCGCTGCCGCGCCCGGAGCTGTACGAGGCGCTCTACGACCGGCACCGCTCCCCCGACGCCTGGCGCCCCTACCCGGACACGCTGCCGGTGCTGGCCGCGCTGCGCCGACGCGGTGTGCCCGCGGTGGTGGTCAGCAACATCGGGTGGGATCTGCGCCCGGTGTTCCGCGCGCACGGTCTCGACGCGTACGTCCACCACTACGTGCTCTCCTTCGAGCACGGGGTGCAGAAACCCGAGCCGGAGATCTTCCGGATCGGGTGCCAGGCACTGGGGTTGCCGCCGGCCGAGGTCCTGATGGTCGGCGACGACGGGCGGGCCGACGGCGGGGCCTCGGCGTTGGGCTGCGCGGTGCGTCTGGTGGAACACCTGCCCGCGGACCGGCGGCCGTCCGGACTGACACCCGTCCTCGGCCTTGTCGACTCTGCTGGAGGCGGTCCCGCCGACGGCGGTCCGCCCGGCGCTCCGGTGCCCTGAGAGCGGTGCCGCCGTGGCCCTGCCGCCGAGCGGGCCACTGTTCTACCCGCGGGCAGCGGCGCAAACCGCACCCCGGAAGGTTTTTCCGGGGGATCTGCGTCACACCACCACGGCGCGTGCGGCTCCCCCGCAGGGCCGTTCACCAGGGAGGATGCACGTGGGAGCGCCGATTTCGGGCGAGCGGCACTGTCAGTGGCTGCCTCTAGGCTTCACCCATGACCACCACATCGGACAACTCCCCCGCGCCGTCGGCCAACGAGGCCAATCGCGAGATGCGTGAGTTCGCTGCGGCACCGCGGTCGTGGACGCCGGAGGAACTCACCGAGTTCGCCCGGCTGCGTCAGCTCTGGCTGGAGGCCGCCACCCGCGAGGTCGCGCCCGCCGCCTGAGCACGCGGTCACGAGGGGTGACCGGTACCGGGCGATCCCCCGCGTCGCCCGGTACCGGAGGCGGTCGACAGCCCCTTCGGGGGCCCGACCGATTCCGCGCTGAGTATATTGGCTGAGAGCCAGTCAACGCAGGAGTACAGGATGTCCCCTCGGAGCGCGTCGGTCAATGAAGAGTTGCGCCGACGTTCGCGCGAACGGCTGCTCCAGGCGACTGTCGAGCTGGTCGCGGAGCGCGGCTTCGAGGCGACGACGCTGGCGGACATCGCGGACCGGGCGGGCGCGGCACGCGGTCTGGTCTCCTACTACTTCCCCGGCAAGCGCCAGCTGCTGCAGTCGGCCGTGCACCGGCTGATGCACCTGACCCTGGCTGCCGCACTCACGCGCGAACCGGTGCCGACGGGCGCGGAAGCCGGCCGGGAGGCGATGGCCCGGGCGATCGACGCCGTCCTGGGCCTGGCGAGGGACCAGCCCACGCTGATGCGCACCCACATGGCCGGGATACTCCAGCAGGAGGGTTTTGTCGCCTGCGTCGAGCAGCAGGAGCTGGCACGGCTGCTGCGGGAGACCATGGCCCGGTACGGGACCACCGACCTGGACGCCGAGTACCCGCTACTGCGGGCGCTGCTGATGGGCGCGGTGGTGGCGGTACTGCTGCCGGGGGCGCCGATGCCGGTGCCGACGCTGCGCGCGGAGCTGTTCGCCCGGTACGGGCTCGACTGGGAACTGGGGACCCCGCCGGACGGATCTCCGCCCGACGGGGTCGTGAACCGGCTGCTACTGGGCGGTCAGCGGTAGTCGGGCTGCGTCTGCACGTTCAACTCGTGCATCCGCACCCGCTTCGCGCTGTCGGTCCGTCGGTCCTTGATCTGCAGCACGTCGAGGCCGCGCTGGTCGTTGGAGTAGATGTACCCGTTGTAGTAGTACGCCGACCAGGTGCCGCCGAACGACAGCGCGTCGGTGGACTCGGGGCCCCGCTCGAAGTAGCCGATCTCCTTGGGGTTCTTGGAGTCGGTGAACTCCCACACGGACACCCCGCCCTGGTACCAGGACTGCACCATGATGTCGCGGCCCTTGACCGGGATCAGGGATCCGTTGTGCGCGACGCAGTTCTCGGTGTCGGCCTGGTGCCGCGGGATCTTGTAGTAGCCCTGGAAGCCGAGCGTGGACCGCTTGCCCTTGCCCGAGACGTGGTAGATGCCGTTGGCGCCCTTCTCGTCGCCGACCTCCGCGTTGCAGGTGGCGCCACCGCCGCCGCCGAGTTCGTCGGTGAAGATGACCTTGCGGCCGTTCTCGCTGAAGGTCGCCGAGTGCCAGAAGGCGAAGTTCTCCACGTCCTGGACCCGGTCGATGACCTTGGGCCGCTCCGGCTTGCTGATGTCCATCAGGATGCCGTCGCCCATGCAGGCACCGGCCGCGAGCCTGAGCTTGGGGAAGGCGGTGATGTCGTGGCAGCCGGACGTCGCCGAGCTCCTGGGGCGTTCCGGGTCACCGGGGAAGCCGCCGTCCGGGAAGAGCCCCTCGAAGCTGGTCAGGGTCGCCCGGTGGGGCGCCTTGCGGGGGACCTTCACGATGGAGATGCCGTCGTGCGGCGGCTGGCAGTCGGGAAAGCTCGCGCTGGGGAAGTAGGACGAGACGTAGACGTAGACGTTCTTCTTCGTCGGGACCAGCGTGTGGGTGTGCGAACCGCAGGCGGTCTCCACCGCGGCGACGTAGCGCGGCTTCGCCTTGTCCCGGATGTCGAAGACCCGGACGCCCTCCCACGAATCCTTCTCCGTCGCGGGCTGCGAGGTGCTGTTGCAGGTGTCGTCGTTGCGGGAGGAGTCGACCGACAGGAAGAGCAGGTTGCCCGAGACGGAGATGTCGTTCTGGGCGCCCGGGCAGAGCACCTGGCTGACGACCTTCGGCGCCTTGGGCCGGCTGATGTCGTAGATGACGAAGCCGTCGTAGTTGCCGGCGAAGGCGTACCTGCCCTGGAACGCCAGGTCGGAGTTGGTGCCCTTGAGCGCGCCCTTGGGCACGTTGACCAGGTGGCTCACGTTGCGGCTGGTGACCACCTCGCCGCTGCCGGGTATGTCACCGCTCCTGATGGCGGCTTCGGCCTCGGCCTTCTCGGAGCCGGCGACCTTCTTCGCGGGTGGCGGGCTGTCGCCGGGATCGGGGGTGGCGGCGGCCGGCTGAGCGGTCAGGAATGCCGCGAGCAGGCCGAATGCGGCCACTGCCACGCCCATACGTCTGCGCCGCACGGGGGGTGTGTGCAACGACGTCACTGCTTCCTCCCTCGGGTCCGCACGCTTTCGCTCGGATGTGAGCGGTTCACGGACCCCGGCAGTATCGCTCGCCGCATGTACAGAACAACAGATGAAAACAGGATTGCCATGAGCAACAGGCGACTTGTTCAATCAACTCCGTGCTAGGAACGGACAACTGGCCCACCCCGCCACTGGAGGAAAACGTGACAGACCGTCACAAGCTTCGGCGCACAGCTGTCCTGACCGTGCTGCTGGCGACACTGCCCGTGCTCGCCTCGTGCACCGGGGAGCGCACCGACAGCGCCACCGACGAATCCTCGGTGATCGCCCCGGGACGGCCGGGGGAGGACGCCCGTACCCTCTCCGCCGAGGAGGCCCAGGAGGTCAGCCGCAAGCAGACCCAGCCGAACGCGGCGGACTTCACCTTCATGACCATGATGATCGAGCACCACGAGCAGGCACTCGTGATGGCGGAACTCGCCGAGAAGCACGCCGAAGGCGACCGGGTGGGCAAGCTCGCGGACCGGATCAGGGCCGCCCAGAAGCCGGAGATCACGATGATGCGGGCGTGGCTGAAACGCAACCATGCCGACCGCCGCCCCGACGCGCACGGCGGACACGGCGGGCACGGGCACGAGACCATGCCGGGCATGGCGACCAAGGCCCAACTGGCCGAACTGGGCAAGGCCCGGGGTGAGGAGTTCGACCGACTGTTCCTCCGGCTCATGGTCACCCACCACGAAGGCGCGGTCACCATGGCCAAGGACGTGCTGACCGGCGGCAACGACGTGACGGTCGAGGAGATGGCCACCGAGATCGCCGCCCAGCAGAGCGCCGAGGTGGCCCGCATGCGCGCACTGCGCTGAGGCCCACGGCGACGCTCCACCCGAACGCCCTCTCCCGCCCGGCCCGGCGCGGTGCCATGCTGGACCACCCGGCGGAAGGATGCCGACCGTGCCCCACGCGCAGCGCTTCGCCGTCGTCGGTGCCGGCCCCAGCGGGGTCTACGCCGCCCAGTCGCTGGTCGACCGCCTCCCTGACGCGGCGGTGGACGTGCTGGACCGGCTGCCGTGCCCCTACGGACTGGTGCGCTACGGGGTCGCCCCCGACCACAAGAAGATCAAGACCCTCCAGGGCACGCTGCGGACCGTTCTGGAACACCCGCGGGTCCGCTTCCTGGGGAACGTCACCGTGGGCGGCGAGCCGCCCGCGGTCACCCCGGAATGGCTGCTGACCCGCTACCACGCGGTGGTGTACTGCGTCGGCGCGACCACCGACCGGCGGCTGGGCGTTCCGGGCGAGGACCTGCCGGGCAGCTTCTCGGCCACCGACTTCGTGGCCTGGTACAGCGCGCACCCGGACGCCGCGAGCCGCCGCTTCCCGCTGCGCGCCGACTCGGCCGTGGTCATCGGGGTGGGCAACGTCGCCGTCGACGTGGCCCGCCTCCTGGTCCGCGGCCGGTCCGAGCTGACCGGTACGGACATGCCGCAGGGGGCCCTGGAGGCACTGTCCGGGGCTGCGGTGCGCACCGTGCACATGGTGGGACGGCGGGGCCCCTCGCAGGCGAAGTTCACCACCAACGAACTGCGGGAGCTGGGCACGCTGCCCGAGGCCGAGGCCGTCGTCGACGAGGACGAACTCCGCCGCGACCCTGGGTTCACCGCACCGGAGGCCCTGCCGCCGGCCGCCCGGCGCAACCTGGCAGCCCTGCGCGGCTGGGTCGCC
>NZ_BAAHCA010000334.1:0-4887 GCF_054776295.1 Streptomyces sparsus | reverse complement strand
CATCGCCTCCTCGCGGGCCGGACCGGCGACGGCGCGGGCGGCCTCCACCCGGGGGCCGGCGAACTCGGCGGCCTGGTGCGCGGCCTTGCGGGATCGTTTTGCCGCGCGCGAGGCGACCTGGTCCACCCCGGACGGCAGAGTGTCCCGCGCCTGCGCGAGACGTGGCGCCAACCGGCTCTCGTACTGCTCCAGTGCCGCGTGCTGAGCCTGCTTCGCTGCCAGGCCCACCTTCGGCGACACCACACCTGCGGCGAGCCGTACGTTCTGCTTGGCCGTGCCGGTGGCGGCGCGCAGGCTTTCCTTGCGGGTCACGGGGATCCTCCTCCTCGGTGGCGCGGTCCGGGGCGTCGCCCGGGAGACACATCACTCGTTCAGTAGTCGCCTTTACACCCGTCTCAAGATCATGCCTGCTGATGCGTAACAGGGCATGCGTGATCGGGCATCCGGATTGACGTAGTACCCCACAACGGGGGGTGTATCGCACACGAAGCCGACAATGCCATGATTCGCCTCGCCCCGCTCCGGTTCGGCCGGGAATCGGCGCGTGGTCACCCGCCCGTCGTACGGTCGCCCGCCGGTGCGCCCCGGTGCGCCCGTCCGTCCGCCACCGCTCCGGGGCGTCCGCCTCCGCTCCGGGAGCATCGTGCGCCCGCGCCCGGTGTCCATGGGAGGATCGTTCGGAGTACACAGCGGACTATGGAAGGTAGATCGTGGCTGAGCAGCTTTACGCCACCCTCAAGACCAATCACGGCGACATCGAGATCGAGCTCTTCCCGAACCACGCGCCGAAGACGGTCAAGAACTTCGTCGAGCTCGCCGAGGGCTCCCGGGAGTGGACGCACCCCGCGACGGGTGAGAAGTCGACCGACAAGCTCTACGACGGCACGGTCTTCCACCGGGTGATCAGCGGCTTCATGATCCAGGGCGGAGACCCGCTGGGCAACGGCACCGGCGGCCCGGGCTACGAGTTCGGTGACGAGTTCCACCCGGAGCTGTCCTTCAGCAAGCCGTACCTGCTGGCCATGGCCAACGCCGGCCCGGGCACCAACGGCTCGCAGTTCTTCGTCACCGTCTCGCCGACGGCCTGGCTCACCGGCAAGCACACCATCTTCGGTGAGGTGTCCTCGGAAGCCGGCAAGAAGGTCGTGGACGCGATCGCCGCGGCTCCGACCAACCCGCGCACCGACCGTCCGAAGCAGGACGTCGTCATCGAGTCGGTCGTCATCGAGCGCCGCTGAGCGCGCCACGGGGAACCCACCCGCCCCCTCCGTCCGTAGAACAGAGGGGGCGGTTCCCCATTCCGGGTGGCCCGCCGAGCGGGCCGGACAGTCGAGACAAGGCGGGACGGGGCACGCGATGGAGCAGCAGCACGGCGGACCGGGTGCGCAGAACGCGCTGCCCGGCTGCTACCGGCACCCGGACCGGGAGACCGGTATCCGGTGCACCCGCTGCGACAAGCCGATCTGCCCGGACTGCATGGTCTCGGCCTCCGTCGGCTACCAGTGCCCCGACTGCGTGCGCGGCGGCTCGGGAACCGGTCACGCGCCGGACGCCGCCCGGCCGCGGACGCTCGCGGGCGGCACGCTCGTGGCGGACACCAAGCTGATCACCAAGATCCTGCTGGGCGTCAACGTGGCGGTGTTCATCGCCGTGCTGTCCGTCGGCGACCGCCTCGTGACGGACCTGGGCATGATCGGCTACGCCCTGGACGCCCAGGGCACCTTCCAGTGGCTGGGAGTGGCGGACGGCGAGTGGTACCGGTTGGTGACCTCCGCCTTCCTGCACCAGGAGATGTGGCACATCGGCTTCAACATGATGGCGCTGTGGTTCCTCGGGCCGCCGCTGGAGGCCGCGTTGGGCCGGTCCCGGTTCCTGACGCTGTACCTGCTGTCCGCGCTCGGCGGCAACGTGCTGACGTACTGGCTGATGGCCCAGAACCAGCTCTCGCTGGGCGCCTCGGGTGCCATCTTCGGGCTGTTCGGCGCCACGGCCGTGCTGATGCGCCGGATGCGGTACGACATGCGACCGATCCTGGTCCTGCTCGCGATCAATCTGGTCATCACGTTCCTGCCGGGGCTCAACATCGCCTGGCAGGCCCACCTGGGCGGCTTGGTGACGGGCGCGGTGATCGCCTACGCGTTCGTGCACGCGCCGCGGGAGCGCCGGACACTGGTGCACTGGGGGAGCTGCGTCGTGGTCGCGGCCGTCCTGCTCGGCGCCTGCGCCGCCCGCACCCTGATGCTGCTCTCCTGAGCCGCGCCGGGATCGGCGGGGGCCGCGGGGGCTCAGCGGGCGGTTCGGCGGCAGGGAGCTGCCCGAACAGGGGTGCGACTCGCCGGGTGGTGAGGGCGTCGCCCACAGCTCTACCCAGAGTTATCCACAGCCCGTAGCGGATCTTGTGCATGACGCACACAGCTCGTCCGCCCGCTCGAAAACTCGCACAGGGGTACGTTTTCCCAGCAGGATCAAGGGAACCGACGACCGCGGACATCCGTCCGCCGGTCGGTTCGGCGTCAACCCGATGTGAGTTATCCACAGATCTTCAGAACTTTTCCCAGGCCTGTGGATAACCTGTGGACAACGCGCGACGGTCCCGGTCCCCCGGTCGGCGCGCTACTTCCACTGCGTGGAGACCACGAAGCCCAGGGCGATGAAACCGAAGCCGACCACGATGTTCCAGTTGCCCAGGGCATCCACCGGCAGGGTGCCCTCGGTCACGTAGAAGACGACGATCCAGGCCAACCCGATGGCGAACATCGCCAGCATCAGCGGGGCGACCCAACTGCGCCCGGAGCTGAGATCGAGCTTCGTCCGCTTCGTCTCCGGCGACGAGACATCGTCCTTCTTCTTGCGGATCCGTGACTTCGGCACGAGGGGGCTCTCCTGTCGATGCGCTGTGACCGCGCGGGACTGTTGCTGCTGTGGTCCGTTAGCGTAGTGCTTCCGTGCGGCGGAAGGAGACAAGGGTACGGTGACTGCTTACCGCTTCCGGCCTGCCCGGCTCGCCAGCATCGCTGTCTTCGCCCTGGCCGGGCTGATCTTCTGGATCAGCTTCAACACCGCCCAGGGCACCAACCTCCGCAGCGACGAGTCCATGCTGCGGTTCTCCGACCTCATCCAGGAGCGTAGCCGGGAGAACTCCAAGCTGGAATCCTCCACGGCCAGACTTCGCAGGGAGGTCGCCGCGCTCGCCCGCCGCGACAGCGGCAGCTCCCAGCAGGAGCAGCGGCAACTCGACGCCACCGAGGAGCTGGCCGGCGCGCACGAACTCACCGGCGACGCCCTCAGCGTCACCCTCACGGATGCACCGCCGGACGCGACGTCGCGGGTCACCTGGGCGCCCGAACCGCAGCCGGACGACCTCGTCATCCACCAGCAGGACCTCCAGGCCGTCGTCAACGCCCTCTGGCAGGGCGGCGCGGACGGCATCCAGGTGATGGACCAGCGGCTCATCTCCACCAGCGCCGTCCGCTGTGTCGGCAACACCCTGATCCTCCAGGGGCGCCTCTACTCGCCCCCGTACACCGTGACCGCCGTCGGCGACCCCGACGCGCTGCGCCGCGCCCTGGACGCCGCCCCCGCCGTGCAGACGTACAAGCGGTACGTGGAGGCCTACGGGCTGGGCTGGGAGGTCGACAAGAAGGAGGACGCCACCCTGCCCGGGTACTCCGGCTCGGTGGACCTCCACCACGCCGAGCCCGTCGAGTGACCCCGCCCGTGACCCCCCGCCCGTGACCCCGCGCCCGTGACCTGGACGGCCGTTGTGGGCGAGCGGGCGTGCGGGGCGCGGGTGGGGGCGTGCGGGGCGCGGGAGGGCGTGCGGGCCGTGGGCGACGGCACACCCGACGCTTGGCCGACCGCACCCCGGCCCGGCCACCCGCCACGTACTCTGGGACGGGCGCACCGGGCGCACCGCGGAAGGGACGGCACGAAGGCATGTACGGCTGGATCTGGCGGCACCTGCCCGGCAACGCGTACGTGCGGGCCACGCTCTCGCTCGTCCTCGTGCTGGCGACCGTCCTCGTCCTCTTCCAGTACGTCTTCCCGTGGGCGGAACCGCTGTTGCCGTTCGGCGACGTGACCGTGGACGAGAACTGACAAGGGCTGACGGGAACCGATGAGCGCGCGAATCCTCGTGGTCGACAACTACGACAGCTTCGTCTTCAACCTCGTGCAGTACCTCTACCAACTCGGCGCCGAGTGCGAGGTCGTGCGCAACGACGAGGTACGCACCGAGCACGCCGGGGACGGCTTCGACGGGGTGCTGCTGTCCCCCGGCCCCGGCACACCGGAACAGGCCGGCATCTGCGTCGACATGGTGCGGCACTGCGCCGGCACCGGGGTGCCGGTGTTCGGGGTGTGCCTGGGCATGCAGTCGATGGTCGTCGCCTACGGCGGGGTCGTGGGCCGGGCGCCGGAACTGCTGCACGGCAAGACGTCCCCGGTGACGCACGAGGGCAAGGGCGTCTTCACCGGGCTCCCCTCGCCGTTCACCGCCACCCGCTACCACTCGCTGGCCGCCGAACCCGAGCAGGTGCCGGCCGAGTTGGAGATCACCGCACGGACCGGTTCCGGGGTCGTCATGGGGCTGCGGCACCGCGACCTGCCGGTCGAGGGCGTGCAGTTCCACCCCGAGTCGGTGCTGACCGAGTGGGGCCACCTGATGCTGGCCAACTGGTTGGCCGCCTGCGGGGACGGCGGCGCGGTGGAGCGCTCCCGGGGGCTGGCTCCCGTGGTAGGGACGTGACGGCGTCCTACGATCCGTACACCGACCCGGAGGCGTTCGAGGCCGCTGTCGGCCGACTGGCCGACCCGCTGAACGATCCGCTGCCCGGCCCTGACGCCCCCTCCCCCGGCCCGGCGGCCCCGCCCCCGGCCCCCGGTCCC
>NZ_BAAHCA010000333.1:0-4887 GCF_054776295.1 Streptomyces sparsus | reverse complement strand
CGGCCGGCCGCCGGCGGCTGCGATGCGCGGCGGCCGCGTGACGGCGGCTGCTTACGACGGTGCTCGCTCATGGGAACAGCTACTCCTCGGTCAGGCACCCACGCCTGAAGGCGGCAGTGTACTTCCGGTCCCCCGACATGCGCCCCGTTCGCACACTCGGGCGCACTGCATCCAAGACCAGGACGCGCACACGCGTCACATGGTTCCCGGTGGTGTTCTGCACAGCGACAGCGTACGCAGCTTCAAAACCAGCTTTGCCGGACATTCAGCACCAAGGGGGCAAGTCACCAGCTCGGAATCGCAGATGTGAGCCCGTTCACCCCCGCCGCTCTTGCCGCATCCGACGCACCGTTCTATCGTCTGGATGTATCGAGTCGATACATCAGCTCGGCATATCGGGCGGATCGGCGGAAGCCGGCGCAGGCGAGAGGAGTGGCGGGAGTCGTGAGCAGACGTTCCGGCATCCTCGAGTTCGCCGTTCTCGGCCTGCTCCGCGAAGCCCCGATGCACGGCTATGAGCTACGGAAACGGCTCAACACGTCACTCGGGGTGTTCCGCGCCTTCAGTTACGGTTCGCTCTACCCCTGCCTCAAGACACTGGTCCAGCAGGGATGGATCGCCGAGGAAGCGGGCGGCCCCCACGACGACTCGCTCGCCGCTCCGCTGGCCGGACGCCGGGCGAAGATCGTCTATCGGCTGACGGCCGAGGGCAAGGAGCACTTCGAGGAACTGCTCGCCCAGACCGGTCCGGAGTCCTGGGAGGACGAGCACTTCGGTGTTCGCTTCGCCTTCTTCGGCCAGACCTCACGGGACGTGCGGATGCGGGTGCTGGAAGGCCGCCGCAGCCGGCTCGAAGAGCGTCTCGACAAGATGCGTGCGGCTCTGACCCGCACGCGCGAGCGACTGGACGACTACACCCTCGAGTTGCAGCGCCACGGCATGGAGTCCGTGGAGCGCGAAGTCCGCTGGCTCAACGAGCTCATCGAGAGCGAGCGGACAGGACGCGACCGACGTGAGGCCCGCGACGGGCAGAGCCCCACCGACCGCACGTCGGAACCACGTCAGTCAGAAGATCAGGGCGGTTCGCCCCGGCATCGGGGTGCCACCCGGCCGGATCCGTCCGATGACACCACCTAAGAGGCCCGCACGGTGCGGAGCCTCAACGAGAACACACAGGGAGCAACCGGAATGGGTTCGGTTCGCGTAGCCATCGTCGGCGTGGGCAACTGCGCCGCCTCGCTGGTTCAGGGCGTCGAGTACTACAAGGACGCCGACCCGGACAGCCGGGTCCCGGGTCTGATGCACGTGCAGTTCGGCGACTACCACGTCTCGGACATCGAGTTCGTGGCCGCCTTCGACGTCGACGCCAAGAAGGTCGGCCTCGACCTGGCCGACGCCATCGGCGCCAGCGAGAACAACACCATCAAGATCTGCGACGTCCCGACCAGCGGGGTGAAGGTCCAGCGCGGCCACACCCACGACGGTCTGGGCAAGTACTACCGGGAGACCATCGAGGAGTCGGCGGACGCACCGGTCGACATGGTCAAGGCACTGAAGGACGCCCAGGCGGACGTCCTCGTCTGCTACCTGCCGGTCGGCTCCCAGTCCGCCGTCGAGTTCTACGCCCAGGTGGCCATCGACGCCAAGGTGGCGTTCGTCAACGCGCTGCCGGTCTTCATCGCCGGCACCAAGGCGTGGGCCGACAAGTTCACCGAGGCCGGCGTGCCGATCGTCGGCGACGACATCAAGTCCCAGGTGGGCGCCACCATCACGCACCGCGTGATGGCGAAGCTCTTCGAGGACCGCGGCGTCGTGCTGGACCGCACCATGCAGCTGAACGTCGGCGGCAACATGGACTTCAAGAACATGCTCGAGCGGGAGCGCCTGGAGTCCAAGAAGATCTCCAAGACCCAGGCCGTCACCTCGCAGATCCCCGACCGGGACATGGGCGCGGACAACGTGCACATCGGCCCCTCGGACTACGTGGCCTGGCTGGACGACCGCAAGTGGGCCTACGTCCGCCTGGAGGGTCGCGCCTTCGGTGACGTGCCGCTGAACCTGGAGTACAAGCTCGAGGTCTGGGACTCCCCGAACTCGGCCGGTGTCATCATCGACGCGCTGCGCGCTGCGAAGATCGCCAAGGACCGGGGCGTCGGCGGTCCGATCCTCTCGGCCTCCTCGTACTTCATGAAGTCGCCGCCGGTCCAGTACTTCGACGACCAGGCCCGGGAGAACGTCGAGAAGTTCATCCGCGGTGAGGTCGACCACTGAGGCACAGCGGTCTGTGTGAGGCGCGGTAGCGCTCACCGGCTCCCGGAGCCCGACTGAGCGCCGTACCGACGAATGGGCACCACGCGAAGAGGGTCATGTTTCACGTGAAACATGACCCTCTTCGCGTGCGTCCGGGAGTGCCGCCGAGCTCGGCGGTCCCGCTTCGCTCAGCGGTCCACCATGCGGTCGACCGAGGTGGTGGTGTGCCGCAGGTGGGCGACCAGCTCGTCACCGACCTGCGGCTCGGGGGCGTCGTCCGGCACGAACAGGATCGACACCTGCATGTGCGGCGGCTCGGCGAACCAGCGCTGCTTGCCGGCCCACACGAACGGGGAGAGGTTCCGGTTGACGGTGGCCAGCCCGGCCCGGGCGACCCCCTTGGCGCGGGACGTCATACCGTGCAGCGCCTTGGGCGCCTCCAGCCCCACACCGTGCGAGGTGCCGCCGGCCACCACGGCCAGCCATCCGTCACCGGCGACCTTCTGCTGCCGGTAGCCGAACCGGTCGCCCTTCGTCACCCGGGTCACGTCGAGCACCGCGCCCCGGTACTCGGTCGCCGCGTGGTCGCCGAGCCACAGCTGGGTGCCGATCCGCGCCCGGAAGCGGGTCTGCGGGAACTGCTGCTGCAACCGTGCGAACTCGTCGGCCTTCAGGTGGCTGACGAACATCGTCTCCAGCGGCAGCCGGGCCGCCCGCAGCCGGTCCATCCAGTGGATCACCTCGTCCACGGCGTCCGAGCCGTCCGCGCGGTCCAGCGGCAGGTGGATCGCGAAACCCTCCAGCCGCACGTCGTCGATCGCCGCGTGCAGCTTGTCCAGGTCCTCCTCCGAGACCCCGTGCCGCTTCATGCTGCTCATGACCTCGATGACCACCCGGGCCCCCACCAGGGCGGCCACACCGTCCACTGAGGAGACCGAGCGGATCACCCGGTCCGGCAGCGGCACCGGCTCCTCGCCGCGGCGGAACGGTGTGAGCACCAGCAGGTCACCGCTGAAGGTGTCCTTCATACGGGCCGCCTCGTAGGTCGTCCCGACCGCCACGATGTCCGAGCCGAAGCGGGTGACCTCCTCGGAGAGCCGGTCGTGGCCGAAGCCGTATCCATTGCCCTTGCAGACCGGGACGATGCCCGGGAACTGCTCGATCACCGACTGCTGGTGCGCCCGCCAGCGTTCGGTGTCGACGTAGAGGGTGAGCGCCATGGCCGGTTGGGAACCTTCCTCGCGAGGGAATCTGAACGGGGTGACGGGGGCGACGGAGCGCCGGCGGAATAAGACGCGGCGAAGCATGTCAGCGGCGGGACATGTAGATGTCGAGGGCCTTGTGCAGCAGCTTGTTGAGCGGGAAGTCCCACTCACCGATGTACTCGGCCGCCTCCCCACCGGTGCCCACCTTGAACTGGATGAGTCCGAAGAGGTGGTCGGTGTCGTCCAGTGAGTCGGAGATGCCCCGCAGGTCGTAGACGCTCGCCCCGAGCGCGTACGCGTCCTGAAGCATGCGCCACTGCATCGCGTTGGAGGGCCGCACCTCACGCTTGTGGTTGGCCGAGGCCCCGTAGGAGTACCAGACGTGCCCGCCGACGATGAGCATCGTCGCCGCCGCCACCGCCTCGCCCTCGTGCCGGGCGAAGTACAACCGCATCCGGTTCGGGTCCTCGGTGTTCAGCGACGTCCACATGCGCTGGAAGTACGACAGCGGCCGGGGCCGGAAGCGGTCCCGCTCGGCCGTCACCTCGTACAGCTTCTGCCATTCCTCCAGGTCGTCGTAGCCGCCCTGCACGACCTCGACGCCCGCCTTCTCCGCCTTCTTGATGTTGCGACGCCACAGCTGGTTGAAGCCCTTGTGCACCTCGTCCAGCGAACGCCCCTCCAGCGGCACCTGGAAGACGAACCGCGGCTGGACGTCCCCGAAGCCCGCACCGCCGTCCTCCCCCTGCTGCCAGCCCATCCGGCGCAGCCGGTCGGACACCTCGAAGGCTCGCGGCTCGATGAAGGACGCCTCGACGTCCCGCAGCCGCTTGACGTCCGGGTCCTGGATGCCCTTCTTGATCGCGGCGGCGTTCCAGCGCCTGATCACCACCGGCGGACCCATCTTCACCGAGAACGCGCCCTGCGCCTTGAGGTGCGCCAGCATCGGCCGCAGCCACTCCTCCAGGTTCGGAGCGTGCCAGTTGATCACCGGCCCCTCGGGCAGGTACGCGAGGTAGCGCTTCACCTTCGGCAGCTGCCGGTAGAGCACCAGCCCGGCGCCGACCAGCTCACCGGTCGAGTCGTCGAACCAGCCGAGGTTCTCCGACCGCCACTCCGCCTTCACGTCCGCCCAAGCCGGCACCTGGCAGTGGCTGGCCGAGGACAGGGTCTGGATATACGCCAGGTGTTGCTCTCGACTGATCGTCCTCAGGGTAAGGCTCATGTGGGGCGCTCCTCCGGCGTACTTCGCAGGGTCTTCGCGAAGCCTACTGGGCCGGAAGGCCGCCCCCGGTGGCCGTACCGCCCCGCGCCCACCGGGAACGGCCACCCCGCCGGGTGGCGTCACCCGTGGGGACGGCCGCCGTCGGGGAGCACGGCATGGACGCGCGGGGCGGTCGCCCCCACGAAGGCCGCCCCTGGGCGAGGGCCG
>NZ_BAAHCA010000332.1:0-4899 GCF_054776295.1 Streptomyces sparsus | reverse complement strand
CCTGCTCACCGGACTCGCCATCGCCCCGGCGCTGATCACCGGGTTCACCCTGGTGGAGTCGCTCGTCCCGGCCGGAGCGCGCACCGAGGCGTTCACCTGGCTGACCGGCGCGGTGGCACTCGGCCAGGCAGTCGCCGCGAGCGCCGCCGGGCAGCTGGCCGACGCGTTCGGCGCGGCCAGCGGGTTCGTCGTCCCGCTGCTCGGTACCAGCCTGGCCGTGCTCACCGTGGCCGCGCTGCGCAGGTTCCTGGAGCCCGGGCCGAACCGGTCCGGAAGCGGGCCGTCCGGGACCGGGACCTCGGAGGACGGGCCGTCCGGCGACGAGCCGTCCGAGCAGGAGCAGCCGCAGGGCGAACAGCCCGGAAGCGACTCCTCGGGACGCGCGGCAGGCCCGCGGGGCAAGGTGGTGGCACGTGGCGCCGGTCACCGTGTCCCTGTTGCAGTGGACTAAGACGCGGGAATGCTGCACCATGGAGCGTCGTTAGCACTCCACAGGGAAGAGTGCCAGGAGGAGCAAGTGCCGACCTATCAGTACCAGTGCACCGAGTGTGGCGAGGGCCTCGAGGCGGTGCAGAAGTTCACCGACGACGCACTCACCGAGTGCCCGAGCTGCCAAGGACGCCTGAAGAAGGTGTTCTCGGCGGTCGGCATCGTCTTCAAGGGCTCCGGTTTCTACCGGAACGACAGCCGCGGCTCGTCGTCGTCCAGCAGCCCGGCGACCGCCGGCGCCGCGGGCGCTTCGAAGAAGGGCGAGGGCAAGAGCGAGAGCTCCACGTCCTCCGACTCTTCCAGCTCCTCCGGTTCGTCGGGCTCCTCGTCGACGTCCACCGCGAGCACGCCCGCCGCCTGACCCCGTCACACCTGTGCGGTGGCCCTGTCGCCCCTCGGCGGCAGGGCCACCGTCGCACCCGCCCCTTCCCGGGTCGCCTTATAGGGTGACCCCATGAGCGGACACGGCACGGGACCGGCGCGGGCAGAGATCGGCGTCATCGGCGGATCGGGTTTCTACTCGTTCCTGGACGACGTGACGGAGGTGACGGTCGACACCCCGTACGGCAGGCCCAGCGACTCGCTGTTCCTCGGCGAACTCGCCGGCCGCCGGGTGGCGTTCCTCCCCCGCCACGGCCGCTCGCACCACCTGCCGCCGCACCGCATCAACTTCCGCGCCAACCTGTGGGCGCTGCGTTCCGTCGGCGTGCGCCAGATCCTGGCGCCCTGCGCGGTGGGCGGGCTCCAGCAGAAGTACGGCCCCGGAACGCTCCTGGTGCCCGATCAGGTGGTGGACCGCACCAAGTCCCGCGCCCAGACCTTCTACGACGGTGAGCCGCTGCCGGACGGGCAGCAGCCCAACGTCGTCCACCTCACCTTCGCCGACCCCTACTGCGAGACGGGCCGCGAGGCGTCGCTCACCGCGGCCCGGGGACGGGGCTGGGAACCGGTCGACGGCGGCACGATGGTCGTCATCGAGGGGCCTCGCTTCTCCACTCGCGCCGAGTCCCGCTGGCACGCCGCCCAGGGCTGGGCGGTGGTCGGCATGACCGGTCACCCCGAAGCGGTGCTGGCCCGTGAACTCGCCCTCTGCTACAGCTCCCTCGCCCTCGTCACGGACCTCGACGCAGGCGCGGAGACCGGGGAGGGCGTCTCCCACCACGAGGTGCTGCGCGTCTTCGGCGAGAACATCTCCCGCCTGCGCGAGGTGCTCTTCGACGCCGTCGCCGCACTGCCCGACGAGCGCACCTGCTCCTGCCCCGACGCCCTCGACGGCACGGACCCCGGCATCACCCTGCCCTGAACCGTGGGCGCCCGGCAGCAGCTGCGGATCGTGGGCGGCTGCCGGGCAAGCGGGTGCGACCGGCGCCGCGACTGAGGGGGGCCTGCGCGAGCGCCGGTGCTCGGGTGGGCGGGGCCTCAGGATGGGCGAACCCTGGGTGAACTCCGGGTGGGTGAACTCGGATGGAATGGTCGAACTCGGATGGTCGAACTCCGGGTGGGTGACGGAGTTATCCACAACCTGTGAGTAGTCCACAGCCCTCAGCGGGATTTCCGGATGCGGGACACGGTGGAGGCATCCGCACACCCCGACTGGACGGTGAGCTCCGATGTCGCCCGATCTCTCCTGCCCTCCCCCGCCCGCGACCGTGCCCATGTTCCCGCCGCTGCGCCCCGGCTCCTCCCGCCGCTACCGGCTGCACCGCGTCCTGCGCCTGAGCCGGCGCGCAGGCGTGACGGTGCTCGCGGTGGCAGCCGCTGTCCTGGCCGTCTCCGGATACGCGGGGAAGTCACCGCCGGGAGAGGGCGAGACCGCGGCCGCTGCGGTCTCCACCGCCGGTGACGAGCCGAGCGGTGGCTCAGCATCACGAGGCAGCGCCACGGCAGCCCGGCCCGGCTCGGAGGAGGCAGCCGGCAGGCGGCCCGCCAACGTCTCGGCTCCGGTCCGGATCAGTGACGCAGCCGCCGTCCGGCTGCTGGTGCCTGACGATCGGGTGGACGTCCTGTCCAGCGTCGCCACCTCCCAGAGCTCTCAGGGCGGGTCCCTCGGGTCCACCGGTCCCGGCTCAGCGCCTTCCGCTGACGCCCGCGTGGTGGCCCGCTGCGTCCGGGTCGTGGAGATCCCGGAACCGGAGGCGGAGGACGCGCTCAGCAGCGGTGAGGGCGCGTTGGTGGTGCTCGACGTGTCCCGGGCCACGGCCTCCCGACTTGCGGGAGCAGCCGCGGCAGGACGGACGGCGGTGACGCTGTGCTGATCCGCACTGGTGCGCCAGTCACCGACCGTACGGATTCACCGGATTGGACAGCCCGCCCCCTGCTCGGGCAGCGTGCCGGGAGCGGAATCCATCGGCAGAGTGCGGAAAGGCAGCGCGTTGAGCGAGCAGAAGCAGGGAGCCCTGGCGGGATTCAAGGAATTCCTGATGCGGGGCAATGTGGTGGAGTTGGCGGTGGCCGTGGTCATCGGCGCGGCCTTCACCAAGATCGTGAACGCGTTCGTCGAGGGCATGATCAACCCGGTCGTCGGCGCGCTCGGCCCGAAGGACCTGGAGCGGTACCAGTCCTGCCTCAAGGGGACGTGCCAGCTGGACGCGACGAGCGGCGAGGTGGACGGCATCCTGATCAAGTGGGGCGTGGTGCTCAGCGCTGCCATCACCTTCCTGATCACCGCGGCTGTCGTGTACTTCCTCATGATCCTGCCGATGAGCAGGTACAAGGCGCGGCTGGACCAGCGGAAGCCGGTGGTCGTCACCGAGGCGGGCCCGAGCGAGGTGCAGCTGCTCACCGAGATCCGCGACGCCCTCGTTGCCCAGCGCGCCGCCGGTGTCACCGCCGGTGCGGCGGTCGGTGGACAACGTGGCGAGTCGGAGTCCCGGCCGGACCTGCTGAAGTAGCCCGACGCGTTCCGGACCGGTCCGCGCCACCGATCGCCACGCCTGCCGCCTCTCACCACCGGGCGGTAGGAGAGGGCTCGCGGCGAACTGGAACCGTCCGGCGCCTGGCCCGGACGGTCAGGAGCACGACCCGGGCCCTGGCAAGCGGATCCCCCCGCACAACCCGCGCGCCGCGCCTGGTTCGGTGGGCCCGGTGGGCCCGGTGGGCGAAGGTGGCCGCACGAGGAGGTGCCGGGCTGTGGCGGGGGCTCAGAGGTGGTGCGGGGGTTTCTCATCCAGGAAGCGGGCCAGGTCTGCCGCGCCGCCTGCCGGCCGTTCGCCCCAGCCTCGATCGGTGTCGTCAGCGGACTGCTGGCTCAGCGGGTCTCCGAAGTCCAGTTCGGCCGGCTTGCCCTGCGGCTTCGGCGCCGCACCCTGCCGAGCAGGGGTCGCGGCCTCCTGGTGCGGGCCGTCGGGTCGGGCTGATTCGCTCATGGCTCCAGGGTATCGAGAGCCTCGTGCCACCACCGGTCCCGGCCGGGCGTCCACGGCACGGGGCGGCGCACCCGGTGCACCACCAGTACCGATCGCACCGCCGGGCAGTCCTCCAGCGCACGGTCGATCATCACCTTGGCCGGATAGCAGCCGTCACCGCGCGGAACGGCGTCCGCGGTGACGACCACGCCGGCCCCGGACTCGCGGATGCGGTCGCCCAGCGGCTGGACGCGGTCGTTGGGGCGAAGCGAGACGCGCAGCGCGTCCAAGCGGCCGCAGGCCATGGTGACCGCCACCGATTCGGGGATCAGCGGCAGCAGTACCGCGACCCGCTCCCCTCCTCGCACACCCAGCGCCGCCAATGCGGTCGCGGCCCGCCGGGACTGTTCCACGAGGTGCACGTGGGCGTGGTCGCCGGACGGAGGCAGTACGGTTCCGGTCCGGCGGCGGAGAGCCACCGGCTTGCCCCAGGTGTGGTGATGGTCGACCGACATGCGTCCAGCTTCGCGACCGTCGATGAACGTCTGATCAACGTCCACTGGACGGGCGCGGCGGCAGCGCGCCAGCCGGGGCCGGCGAGGCCTCCCCACCTGCCCGGTCGCGGTGGAGCCTCGGCGCCGTGGCCACCACCGGCCCCGCCCCCAGTTGTTGCCGGACCGTCCACACTGACGCGGATGTCGAGCGCCGCGTCCGGGAGGCTGGTACCCATGTCCTGTGGCTGACGCATACGGAAAGACGGCGCGGGACGCGCTGACGGACGTGCCCGGTATCCGGGTGGGACACGCCCAGCGGATCGGTGACGGCTCCCTCACGGGCACCACCGTGGTGCTTGCCCCGGCCGGTGGTGCGGTCGCGGCGGTGGACGTGCGGGGCGGCGGTCCCGGCACCCGGGAGACGGACGCCCTCGACCCGCGCAACCTGGTGCAGCGGGTCGACGCGGTGGTGCTGACCGGCGGCAGCGCCTTCGGCCTGGACGCCGCCACGGGCGTGGCGGCATGGCTGGAGGAGCAGGGCCGCGGCGTCCAACTCGGCGTTCCGGCGGGCG
>NZ_BAAHCA010000331.1:0-4900 GCF_054776295.1 Streptomyces sparsus | reverse complement strand
AATTATTGTGGGGAAGCCCCGCTGGGAAACCAGCGGGGCTTTCCTGCGTTCGGGCCGAGCCCTGTGCGCCGGCGGCCGGACCCACCCGATAGGCTCGTTCGAGCAACGTAGGTCCGCACCGCACAGGAGGCACCGGGTGGAGGTCCAGGAGACCCGCATCCAGACCGACCGGATCCTCACCATCCCCAACATGCTCAGCATGGCGAGGCTCGTCGGCGTCCCCGTCTTCCTGTGGCTGATCCTGCTACCCGAGTTCGGTGGGCCGAACCGGGACCTGTGGGCCCTGCTCGTCCTGGCCTTCAGCGGCGTCAGCGACTACCTGGACGGCAAGCTCGCCCGGCGATGGAACCAGGTCAGCGGCCTCGGCCGTCTCCTGGACCCGGCCGCCGACCGCCTGTACATCCTCTCCACCCTGCTGGGCCTTACCTGGCGGGGGATCCTCCCCCTCTGGCTCACCGGGCTCCTGCTCGCCCGTGAGCTGGTCCTCCTCGTCATGGTCTGGGTCCTCGACCGCCGCGGCTACGCCCCTCCGCAGGTCAACTTCCTGGGCAAAGCGGCGACCTTCAACCTCATGTGCGCCTTTCCGCTGCTGCTTCTCAGTGACGGCAGCGGGTGGCTTCCGTCACTTGCTGCTATTTTCGGATGGGCGTTCGCAGGTTGGGGTACAACGCTGTACTGGTGGGCAGGAATCCTGTACGTGGTTCAGGTCCGCCGAATTATCCGGGCGGACTCTGCAGCCGACTGAGCAGCCCCCGGCAGCGTCGCCGTAGCAGGGGCGCGCCGGGCAAGCGAAACACGAACCGTGCGGACAGGCTCAGTCGGACAGGACCGTCGTCTCTTCAAGGAGGACGCTACCGACATGAAGGCCGTCGTGATGGCTGGTGGCGAAGGCACACGTCTTCGTCCCATGACCGCGAGCATGCCCAAACCGCTCCTGCCTGTGGTGAACAGGCCGATCATGGAGCACGTCCTGAGGCTGCTCAAGCGGCACGGCCTCAGTGAAACCGTGGTCACCGTGCAGTTCCTCGCCTCTCTGGTGAAGAACTACTTCGGTGACGGCGAAGAGCTCGGCATGGAGCTGACGTACGCGAACGAAGAAAAGCCCCTGGGTACTGCCGGCAGCGTGAAGAACGCTGAGGAAGCACTCAAGGACGACGCTTTCCTGGTGATTTCCGGAGACGCACTCACCGACTTCGACCTCACCGACCTCATCAAATTCCACCGCGAACGCGGTGCCATGGTGACGGTATGCCTGACCCGGGTGCCCAACCCGCTGGAATTCGGCATCACCATCGTGGACGAGGAAGGGCGCGTCGAGCGCTTCCTCGAGAAGCCGACCTGGGGACAGGTGTTCTCGGACACCGTCAACACCGGCATCTACGTCATGGAACCGGAGGTATTCGACTACGTCGAAGCCGATGTACCGGTGGACTGGTCCGGTGACGTCTTCCCGCAGTTGATGAAGGAAGGCAAGCCGATCTACGGCTACATCGCTGAGGGCTACTGGGAGGACGTCGGCACGCACGAGAGCTACGTCAAGGCGCAGGCCGACGTACTCGAGGGCAAGGTCGACGTCGACATCGACGGCTTCGAGATCTCTCCCGGCGTGTGGGTCGCCGAAGGCGCCGAGGTGCACCCGGAGGCGGAACTGCGCGGCCCGCTCTACGTCGGTGACTACGCGAAGGTCGAGGCGGGTGCCGAGATCCGCGAGCACTCCGTCATCGGTTCCAACGTGGTCGTCAAGAGCGGCGCCTTCCTGCACAAGACGGTGGTGCACGACAACGTCTACATCGGCCCGCAGAGCAATCTGCGCGGGTGTGTGATCGGCAAGAACACCGACGTGATGCGTGCCGCGCGCATCGAGGACGGTGCCGTGATCGGTGACGAGTGCCTGATCGGTGAAGAGTCGATCATCCAGGGCAACGTCCGGGTCTACCCGTTCAAGACCGTCGAGGCGGGCGCGTTCGTCAACACGTCCGTCATCTGGGAGTCCCGAGGGCAGGCCTACCTGTTCGGGGCGCGCGGGGTGTCCGGCATCCTCAACGTCGAGATCACGCCGGAACTCGCGGTGCGGCTCGCCGGCGCCTACGCGACGACGTTGAAGAAGGGGTCGACGGTCACCACCGCCCGTGACCACTCCCGAGGCGCGCGTGCGTTGAAGCGGGCCATGATCTCTGCTCTGCAGACCAGCGCCATCGACGTACGGGACCTGGAGAACGTCCCCCTGCCGGTGGCCCGGCAGCAGACTGCGCGAGGCAGCGCCGGCGGCATCATGATCCGCACCACGCCCGGGGTGCCGGACTCCGTGGACATCATGTTCTTCGACGAGCGCGGTGCCGACCTGTCCCAGGGCGCGCAGCGCAAACTCGACCGGGTCTACGCGCGCCAGGAGTACCGCAGGGCCTTCCCCGGTGAGATCGGCGACCTGCGTTTCCCGGCGAGCGTCTTCGACTCCTACACCGGCTCGCTGCTGCGCGCGGTCGACACCACGGGCATCGCCGACGCCGGGCTGAAGGTCGTGGTCGACGCCTCCAACGGCAGCGCCGGCCTCGTCCTGCCGAGCCTGCTCGGGCGCCTCGGCGTGGACGCGCTGACCATCAACCCGGGCCTGGACGAGTCGCGTCCGACCGAGACGGCCGAGACCAGGCGGGCCGGACTCGTCCGGCTCGGCGAGATAGTGGCTTCGGCCCGGGCCGCGTTCGGCGTGCGCTTCGACCCGGTGGGCGAGCGACTGTCGCTGGTGGACGAGCGAGGGCGGATCATCGAGGACCAGCGGGCGCTGCTCGTCATGCTCGACCTGATCGCCGCCGAGCGCCGCAGCGGCCAGGTCGCGCTGCCCGTCACCACCACGCGCATCGCGGAGCAGGTCGCCGCGTACCACGGCACGCAGGTCGAGTGGACGACGACCTCACCCGACGACCTGACCCGGGTCGGCCGGGAGGAGACCACGGTGTTCGGCGGTGACGGCCGGGGCGGGTTCATCGTGCCGGAGTTCAGCTCCGTCTTCGACGGAAGTGCCGCCTTCGTGCGGCTGATCGGGCTGGTCGCCCGGACGCAGCTCACGCTGAGCCAGATCGACGCCCGGATACCGCGGGCCCACGTCGTGCGCCGCGACCTGGCCACCCCCTGGGCGGTCAAGGGCCTGGTGATGCGGAGCGTGGTCGAGGCGGCAGGGGACCGCTCGGTGGACACCACCGACGGCGTGCGGGTGGTCGAGTCCGACGGCCGGTGGGTGATGGTGCTGCCCGACCCGGCCGAGGCCGTCACCCACCTGTGGGCGGAGGGCCCCGACGACGCCTCCGCGCAGGCGCTGCTCGACGAGTGGGCGGCGGTGGTCGACGGCGCCGGACGCTGATCCGCACGCCGGCACACCACCCGCCGGACGCGGCGGAGGCCCGCCGCACGACCGCCGAACGGCCCACCGGAAACAACCGAATCGGTTCACCGGTGGGCCCGTTCGGCGGAGGCGTGTGCGACGTGCGACGATGTGCGGCATGTCGCAGCAGCACCCCGCACGTAGGCCCGCACAGCGGCCCGCGCGACCTGACGCGTCGATGTCGCTGCTGACCAACGTGATGGACCACAGCCTCGACGACGGCTATGCGGAAGCCGCTCGCCGCAAGGACCGCGACGGCACCTCGGGCCTGCCCCGCACCCTGCGGGCCAAGCTCTACCTCGCTCTGGGCCTGGTGCTCGCCGCATTGGTCGTCACGCTCGGCGCGGCCCAGGCGCGGTTCGCGGCACCCACCGTGGCCAAGGAGCGGCAGGAGCTGATCGACCGCATCGAGAGCGGTTCCGATGACGCCGACGAGCTCGAGCAGCGGGTGGACTCGCTGCGTGAGACGGTCGCGGCCCAGCAGCGCGAGGCGCTGAAGGAGCACGGCGGCGACACCGGGGAACTGGTGTCGCTGCTGGCCGGAGCCACCCCGGTGGAGGGCCCCGGCGTCAAGCTGGTGGTGGACGACGCCAAGGGCACCGGCGGGGAGGCCGGCGGCCCCCGGGAGAGCAGCCACTTCTCGGATACCGGCCGGGTGCGCGACCGCGACATGCAGCGCGTCGTGAACGGCCTGTGGGAGTCGGGGGCGGAGGCCCTCTCCGTCAACGGGCAGCGACTCACGGCGCTTTCGGCGATCCGGGCGGCCGGTGACGCGATACTCGTCGACAACAGGCCGCTCGTCCCGCCGTACACGCTGCTCGCGGTGGGCGACGGGAAGCGACTGAGCACGACGTTCCAGGACAGCGCGGACGGCCAGTATCTGCACGTGCTGCAGGAGAACTACGGAATCCGCACGAGCATCGCCGTGCAGGACACGGTGCGGCTGCCCGCTGCGCCGAGCCTGGTCGTCCGCACGGCAGAGCCGGTGAAAACAGGAAAGGGCAGCAACTCGTGATCGCTGTACTGGGCCTCATCGTGGGCGTCGTGGCGGGGCTGGTCCTCCGGCCGGTGGTGCCGACAGTCGTGGAGCCCTATCTGCCCATCGCGGTGGTGGCCGCGCTCGACGCGGTCTTCGGCGGCCTGCGTGCCATCCTGGACGGGATCTTCGACGACAAGGTCTTCGTGGTCTCCTTCCTGTCCAACGTCGTGGTGGCCGCGTTGATCGTCTTTCTCGGTGACAAGCTGGGCGTCGGTGCCCAGCTGTCCACCGGAGTCGTTGTCGTCCTGGGCATCCGGATCTTCTCCAACGCCGCGGCCATCCGGCGGCACATCTTCCGGGCGTGAGGTGCAGCCATGAGTGACCACAGGAACCCGGCTGACAACGCCGGAGACCCCGAACGTCCGGACACCGGGCGACGGCCCGGTGCTGAGCGGTACCGCCCCGAGCGCCCCGGTACCGAGCGGCCCGACGCCGACCGTGCGGAGCGGCCGGGCGCCGGCGATGCCGGTCACGGCCGGGCGGCG